>NZ_WWTL01000027.1:0-1697 GCF_009874105.1 Clostridium sp. BIOML-A1
GAACAATACTGGTAAAAGAAAACCAAAATGGACGACATTGAAACAGCCAAGAATCTGACGGTAAAAGCACGTACAGCTTATAGCGTCTGGGATGTATGTCGGCTGTTTATTGAAATGATTGCTCCTGATGTAGATATTGATATAGAGAGTAAACGTAAGTCTGATGAGCTACTCTTTCCAGGATATGTCATAAGGCCCATGGAATCTCTCACAACCGGTAGGCCGTATGGTCTTGATTCTAGCGCAGAAGATTCCAGCGTATCTTCTGACTCCAGTGCTGAGGTAATTTTGCCTGCTGCGAAGATGGTTAAGGAAAGGTTTGATTCGATTGGAAATGGTATGCTCTCTTCACAAGAAGCAAGTCAGGCTGCCATAGATTTGATGCTACAGAATAACAAGCTGTTAGACAATAGAAAGCAACTATACAAATCTATTGCTATAATAATAGGAAGATTGCCCGAGAAAGACAAGAAGAGAGCTACCGAAATGCTCATGAGAAAAATGGATTGTACACAGTTATTAGTCCCACCAGCTCCAACGGAAGAAGATGTTATGAAGCTCGTAAGCGTCGTTACCCAATTGCTTACTTTAGTTCCACCAGATCGTCAAGCTGCTTTAATAGGTGATTTATTCATCCCGGAACCTCTAAAGGATATATTCAATAGTTTCAATGAACTGGCGGCAGAGAATCGTTTACAGCAAAAAAAGAGTGAGTTGGAAGGAAGGACTGAAGTGAACCATGCTAATACAAATGAAGAAGTTCCCTCCAGGCGAACAAGAAGTAGAGACACAAATGCAAGAGGAGCATATAAATTACAAAACACCATCACTGAGGGCCCTAAAGCGGTTCCCACGAAAAAAAGGAGAGTAGCAACGAGGGTAAGGGGCAGAAAATCACGTAATACTTCTAGGGTATGATCCAATATCAAAGGAAATGATAGCATTGAAGGATGAGACTAATCCAATTGAGGAGTGGCAGCATATAGAACAGCTAAAGGGTAGTGCTGAAGGAAGCATACGATACCCCGCATGGAATGGGATAATATCACAGGAGGTACTAGACTACCTTTCATCCTACATAAATAGACGCATATAAGTACGCATTTAAGCATAAACACGCACTATGCCGTTCTTCTCATGTATATATATATACAGGCAACACGCAGATATAGGTGCGACGTGAACAGTGAGCTGTATGTGCGCAGCTCGCGTTGCATTTTCGGAAGCGCTCGTTTTCGGAAACGCTTTGAAGTTCCTATTCCGAAGTTCCTATTCTCTAGAAAGTATAGGAACTTCAGAGCGCTTTGAAAACCAAAAGCGCTTTGAAGACGCACTTTGAAAAATCCAAAAACGCACCGCACCGTAACTACTACACCGCGAATACTGTGCCCTGAAACATTGCTCAAAAGTATCTCTTTGCTATATATCTCTGTGCTATATCCCTATATAACCTACCCATCCACCTTTCGCTCCTTGAACTTGCATCTAAACTCGACCTCTACATTTTTTATGTTTATCTCTAGTATTACTCTTTAGACAAAAAAATTGTAGTAAGAACTATTCATAGAGTGAATCGAAAACAATACGAAAATGTAAACATTTCCTATACGTAGTATATAGAGACAAAATAGAAGAAACCGTTCATAATTTTCTGACCAATGAAGAATCATCAACGCTATCACTTTCTGTTCATAAAG
>NZ_WWTL01000028.1:0-1389 GCF_009874105.1 Clostridium sp. BIOML-A1
TGAAGTGGTAATCTAAAAGTAGACACCAACCCTATTATTGTAGACAATACTTTTTAGTAAGAGTATCATCAAATCATAAAGTAACCACGCCTGCGATAAGGGAATCATGGAGGTGTCATATGAAATACAGTTTAGAACAACAAATGGACATTGGTCGCCAGATGTATCTGCGTGAAATCACATATAAGGAAGCAATGGCTCGCTATAATATCAGCGAATCCTGTGCCCACAAATACATGACTGATTACAAAAAAGCAAACGGTATCCCCCTCAAGCAATCAGGCGGCAGGAAAGATTCATCTCTCTTGCTGCAATCATCATCTGCTTCCCCTGATATGGAAACATATATGGCAATGTCAAAGGAAGAACTGATTAATGAGCTTATTCTTGCCAAGGCAAACGAACTACGGGCAAAAAAAGGATACGAAGTGAAAGGGGTTGGTGCAAGCAGGGAATACATTTCTTTAAACAGCAGGAATACGAAATCATAATGGAGATGTCTTCACAGTTTCCAGTGAAACACCTGTGCAGGGTTCTTGGTATAAACCGAAGCGGATTTTACAAATGGAAAAAGCGTTTGGAACAACCTTCTGACCGCCTGAAGACTCTTGCCGCAAATCTAATGCTGTTTAAGGAGTACCACTCTAAGTATCCCTCTCATGGATACCGTTGGTTAAACGCTAAAATACGTCTGGATACCGGTCTTGTCATGTCGGACCAGTATGCCCACAAAATATGTAAATCGGCAGGGATTGTAAGTGCTTCTAAACATTACAGATACAAAAAACCTGGAGACCCTTACCGTATTTATCCCAATCTGTTACTAACGGGATTAAACATCACAGGTCCATTGCAGTGTGTTGTCAGCGATATGACTGCTTTTTATCTAAAAGGTATTTATTACGAATTAACATTGTTTATGGACCTTTGGAACAACGAGATTCTTTCGTATTCCCTTTCAACCAAAAGGGGAGACCGTATGACTTATATCAGCGGACTGGACGGATTGATTGACATCAAGAAAAAATATCCGGCTCTCGAAATGGTGCTGCACACCGATCAAGGCTCTGTTTATGCTTCTAAAAGTTTTAACGATCTACTGCCTTTGTATAACATAGTTCATTCTATGTCCCGTGCCGGCACACCAACTGATAATGCAGCCATGGAGGCAATTAACGGATGGATTAAAGCGGAAATATTTAATGATTTTCATGTTACGAGCAACGAAAACATTGAAAGAGATATAGCAAAATACATCGAGTTCTTCAATGAAGAACGTCCTGCATACTCTCTGAATTATCTGACTCCAAAACAGTATAGGGAGTACTATGCCTGCTAAGCGATGTGTAGAAACTAAAAATATGTGTCTACTTTTTGTTGACTACTGCA
>NZ_WWTL01000029.1:0-2206 GCF_009874105.1 Clostridium sp. BIOML-A1
CAACCTGTTTGATGCGTATACAAACGGCAATGATAATGCAGGGGAAACCATTGTCAAACAGACAATATAGACAGGGGGATATTATAATTGATAAGTAGTATTGATAACTGATAAAAGGGAGTGCGAGCATGATTGATTATGTAGGAATTGCAAGAAAAGCCGTAGAATGTGATGATATGGTAAAGCTGTTAGAGGGAAAGGGTGAGTATCATTGTGAATTTTTTTATTATGGTCTTGCAGGAATAGATATAACCGATTGGGGCAGTATTTTATCAAGAGGAATTTATGTATTGTATAATGAGGGGGGATATGACTATATTCCGGATATGATTATTGAAGCAATTAAAGAAATGTGTGAGGGGGATGTTGAAGAGGTATACTGTGCGTTTCGATTTTTCTTTAATTCTGTAATGAAGGAAAAAGGAAATTTCGAACCGGTGCCATTTCACATATCTGAGCAGATAAAACCTGTAGTTATGCAGGCGGTTTTTAATAATAAAGAAAAGTTAAGTAAATGTTTTGACTGGGAAGGATGGAGCTATTCTGATGGTATGTGGGGAGCTATAAAGCGATGGGTGAAAATACTAAAAGAAAAATATGGGAAATGTTTAGAATATGATATGGAAGAAGCAGAATGAAGGTGGATTATTAATCAATTGATGATTGTGTTAATATAAGTGATGAACTAGAAACTATAAATATGCAAAAAAGTCCATTTATTTTGAGAGTTGCTGACATTATTGGTTTAAATGCAATGGAAATAGCAGAAAAATATTCATTACCACAAATCCCAGATAAAGTAGTATATATTGATATACCTAAGGATATTATTTTAGAAGTAAGTATTGTAGGCCCATAAGAAATTTGGGGAACTCTTGGGGGATATATACAGTATGCTATCAAAGATGTGCTTTTGGAGGACAAGTGGTTTAGTAATATAATTGAGCTGAAATAAATGGGAGCAAGATGATATGATAAAAGTATATAATGAAAAAATTCAAATAAATAATAAGAGTATAATTTTTGATACAACTATTAAAAAAATTATTTATTTCTCTGATATTTTTGTAGTGTTGATAAGAGAAAATAAAGAAATTCCTAATAATATTATTGCGTATGATTATTATGGAAATGAAGTATGGAAAATTAATGATATAGTTTGTGCAAAGGTATTACGGGGATATGATAATATTATAAAAAAATCGGAAAATGTCTTAGTTGCATATTGTGAATTGGGAATAATTTTTGAAATTGATATATTTAAGAAAATAGTTATCCATAAAAACTATATGCGTTAATAGATATAAGATATTAAAAAATAGCAAAGATGCTTGACTCTGATGTAGTAGAGGGGCGATATTGTAATTAATAAGTAGTATTGATAACTGATAAAAGGGGTGCGAACATGATTGATTACATAGGAATTGCAAGAAAAGCCGTAGAATGTGCTGATATGGTCAAATTGTTAGAGGGAAAGGGTGAGTATCGTTGCGAATTTTATTATTATGGCTTTCCACCGGATGCGGATGTTACGGATTGGGATAATCTTATATCAAGAGGGATTTATGCACTGTATAACGAGGGTGGGTATGACTATATTCCGGATATGATTATTGAAGCAATTAAAGAAATGTGTGAGGGAGATGTTGAAGAGGTATACTGTGCGTTTCGAGTTTTCTTTTGCGCTGTAATGTATGAAAGACGGGAATTCAAACCGGCACCATTTCATATATCAGAGCAGATAAAACCTGTAGTTATGCAGGCGGTTTTCAATAATAAAGAAAAGTTAAGTAAATGTTTTGACTGGGAAGGCTGGAGACATTCTGATGGTATGTGGGGAGCTATAAAGCGATGGGTGAAAATACTAAAAGAAAAATATGGGGAATGTTTAGAATATGATATGGAAGAAGCGGAATGAAGGTGGGTTATTAATTAATTGATTATTATCTTTATATATTCAAATATTAATTAAAATAACCTGTTTGATGCGTATATAAACGGCAATGATAATGCAGGAGAAGCCATTGTCAAACAGACAATATAGACAGGGGAGATATTATAATTGATAAGTAGTATTGATATATTAGATAAATATGGTTTGTCATTAAAAGGATTTAAAGATAGATTAATTGTGGGTAAAAGTGAAATAAGTGAAATAGAAAATTATATTTATATAAGAAAAAATGTAAAAATGCTATATGATGTT
>NZ_WWTL01000002.1:0-277235 GCF_009874105.1 Clostridium sp. BIOML-A1
CATTAGGATGGAAATCTCCAAATCAGGTACTAAAGGATTATCTGGCATCTGTGTAACATATGTTTGACAAACCTACAATTTTTAATTTTTTTAAAAAGAATAGACAATAAATGGTTGTCTTGAAATTTGCATATTCTCTGTTATAATAGAACTATATGTTTATAATTATGGTGAGACAGGTTTGCCTATTTTTAAATATACTTTTCAGAATGATAAGGAGATGGGATTCCTGCACATCATATAACAGGACAAAAGCATGGGAGGTTTTCTATGAACGAATATATAAATAATGATAATGGAACCGTCAGTCTGGATGAGAATGTGGTTGCACAGGTAGCAGGTATGACAGCACTCGATTGCTTTGGCATTGTTGGTATGGGTATTGTCAGTGTAAAAGACGGAATCGTAAAACAGTTAAAAGGAAACAATATCACGCAGGGAATTCATGTTACGTTTGATGAGAATGGAGATATTGTGGTAGAGCTTCATATCGTTGTGGCATATGGTGTCAGCATCAAGGCTGTAACAGATAATCTGATGCAGTCTGTAAAATATAAAGTAGAAGATTTTACATCTCTTAAGGTCAGTCAGGTAAATGTATTTGTTGAAGATGTAAAGATTCTGGATTAGACGGAGGAACTGTAGAAGTGAAAAATACGATTGATGCACTTGCACTGAAGAAAGCATTTATAGCCGGTGCGAATAACCTTGATAATAAAAAAGATTATATTAATGAGCTGAATGTGTTCCCTGTACCGGATGGAGATACCGGTACAAATATGACAATGACGATCATGTCAGCAAAAAGGGAAGTTGAATCCTGTAAGGAGACAATGAGTGATATCGCAAAGGCAATGTCAACCGGTTCCCTTCGTGGAGCCAGAGGTAATTCAGGTGTAATCCTTTCTCAGCTTCTTCGTGGTTTCAGCAAGAAGATCGGGGATAAAACAGAGATCGGAGTAATCGAGATTGCTGATGCATTCCAGAAGGCGGTTGAGACAGCTTATAAGGCTGTTATGAAGCCAAAGGAAGGAACGATCCTTACAGTTGCCAGAGGTATTGCTACTAAGGCCAGAGAATGTGCAGGTACAGATATTACATTGGAGGAATTCTGCGAAACCATCATTAAGCATGGAGATGAAGTGCTTGCTTCCACACCGGAGCTGCTTCCGGTATTAAAAGAGGCCGGTGTTGTGGATTCCGGCGGACAGGGCCTGATGGAAGTATTAAAGGGTGCAGTTGACTGTATTCTCGGACGTGTCGTAATTGCAGATACAAAGCCTTCCGGAGCAGGAGTATCCGGTGTTGACAATCCAAAGTATTCTGAAGATCTGTCGGCCGATATCAAGTTCGGATATTGTACAGAATTTATTATTAATCTGGAAAAACCATACGGCATAAAAGAGGAAGAAGATCTGAAACAGTTCTTAGAGTCGATCGGTGATTCCATTGTCTGTGTATCAGATGATGAGATCGTAAAGATCCATGTTCATACAAACCATCCGGGCCAGGCATTTGAAAAAGGTCTTACCCTTGGTTATCTGTCAAATATGAAGGTCGATAATATGAGACTGGAGCATCATGAGAAGGTCATCAAGCAGGCAGAACGGGAAGAAGCAGCCAGACAGGAAGCTGCAAGACAGGCAGAGAAAGAAAAACAGCAGCCAAAGAAACAATATGGTTTCATCGCAGTATCCATGGGTGATGGATTAAAGGAGTTCTTTACGGAGCTTGGAGTTGATTATGTGATCGAAGGTGGTCAGACGATGAATCCAAGCACTGAGGATATGCTGAATGCGATCGAGAAGGTTCATGCCGAGAATATATTTATATTCCCAAATAATAAAAATGTTGTTCTTGCAGCCAATCAGGCAGCCGGCTTATGTGAAGATAAGAATATCATCGTCCTTGCAACGGCAAATGCGCCACAGGGTATCAGTGCAATGATAGCGTTTGACAGTACGATGACATTAGAGGATAACAAAAACAATATGTTAGAAGCTGTATCAAATGTAAAGAGCGGACAGGTAACATATGCGGTCAGAGATACCTCCATCGATGGAAAAGCCATCCATGAGGGAGATATCATGGGTATCGGTGATAAGGGACTGGTATCCGTTGGTAATGACATTTCGGATGTTACATTCGATCTGATCAAAGATGCAGTAGATGAAGACAGCGAACTGATCAGTATTTATTACGGAGCAGATGTAAAGAAGGAGGATGCAGAGGCATTTGCGGCAAGAGTGGAAGAAAGCTTCCCTGACTGCGATGTACAGAACTACTATGGTGGTCAGCCAATCTATTATTACATTGTTTCTGTAGAATAAAGGGAGAAAAACTACATGGAATTAAAGGATAAGGTAACTTGTATTAAAGGGATAGGAGAAAAAACAGCCGGTAATCTGGCAAAGCTTGGTATCTCTACAGTGAGTGACCTTATCCATTATTATCCAAGAACTTATATTACATATATGGATCCTGTTGACATTCAGGATATACAGGCAGATGAGCGTCAGGCAGTAAGTGTGACGATCAACAGTCGGGTGGAAGTGAAGAAGCTTCGCGGATTCTCGATTGCGACTGCCTATGCCAAAGATTATACCGGGACAATTAAACTGACATGGTTTAATTGTCCTTTTCTGCGTAATTATTTTCATATTGGAGATCGTTATATCTTTGTCGGAGAAGTGAAATATAAGAATGGCATGTATACGATGAGCCAGCCGGAGTACTATACAGTGCCCCAATATCAGGAAATTTTAAAAGAATGGCAGCCTGTATATGGTTGTACGGCGGGTATTACAAGCAAGACGATCCAGAAAGCGGTAAAGGGAACGCTTCCTCTGATTCAGACGCTTTCAGATTATATACCGGAGGACATTCGGGATGAATATGATCTGATGAGGGCAAATGAAGCCGTAACCCATATCCATTTCCCGGATACGGAGGATCACTTAAGAGCTGCGATCAAGCGGGTTGCCTTTGATGAATTTTATGAATTTATAGAGAATATGCATAGTCTGAAAGAACATGATACGGTGAAATACAATCAGGCGAAGATACCATTTACGGAGCAGGTGACAGGGTTTATCGAGAGCCTTCCGTATCGTCTGACTGGGGCACAGATGGATGCGGTTCGAGATATCATGGCAGATATGAATTCAGAGCATGTGATGAACCGTCTTGTGCAGGGGGATGTCGGTTCCGGTAAAACGATCGTTGCTGCGATCGCTTTATTTGCCTGTGCGACGCAGGGTTATCAGGGTGTGATCATGGCGCCGACCGAGGTACTTGCAAATCAGCACTTTAAAGAACTGACCGGCTTATTTGAGCCATATGGAATCCATGTTACGCTGTTGACCGGTTCGATGACGGCAAAGGAGAAACGGGAAGCGTATCAGGAGATTGCAGAGCATCGTGCGGATGTGATCGTTGGAACGCATGCGTTGATACAGGACAAGGTGGAATATGATAATCTGGCGCTTGTTGTGACGGATGAGCAGCATCGGTTTGGCGTAAGACAGAGAGAGAAATTATCGTTAAAAGGGGGAACGCCACATGTTCTTGTTATGAGTGCGACACCGATTCCGAGAACCCTTGCGATCATTATGTACGGAGATCTTGATATTTCGGTAATTAATGAACTGCCGGCAGGACGGATTCCGATCAAAAACTGTGTAGTGGATGAGAGCTACCGCCCGAAAGCACAGGCATTTATCCGGGCAGAGGTTAAGAAAGGACATCAGGTCTATGTGGTATGCCCGATGGTGGAGGAAAGCGAAGCCTTAGATGATGTGGCAAATGTAGTTGAGTATTCGGAAGATCTGTCACAGAAGCTTGACAGCAGCATACATGTGGCCTATTTGCATGGCAAGATGACAGGGGATGAGAAGAACCGTATCCTGACGGATTTTTATGAAAAAAAGGTTGATGTACTGGTATCTACAACGGTTATCGAGGTAGGGATCAATAATCCGAATGCCACGGTTATGATGGTAGAAAATGCAGAACGGTTTGGACTGGCAGCTCTGCATCAGCTCCGTGGGCGTGTGGGACGTGGAAATCTGCAGTCTTATTGTATCTTTATCAGTGGAAAGAAAAATAAAGAAGTGATGGAACGATTAAATGTACTTGCAGATTCAAACGATGGCTTTTATATTGCGGGAGAAGATCTGAAACGGAGAGGACCGGGAGATTTCTTTGGTATCAGACAGAGCGGAGATGTACTGTTTAAGATGGGAGATATCTATAAACATGCCGACATGTTAAAGGCAGCATCGGATGTCTATGAGAAGTATGGTGACCGCATACGGACAGAATTTGACCGAAGTGTAGCAGCAAGAAATGAGATGTATGGAAAACCGATATTATAAGGAGATTAGAACGATGAAGATAGCAGAGGTAAAAGAACAGGCAGATAAGATCTGTGAGAATATATCGAGAGTACTGATCGGCAGAGAGAAGGAGATACGTGTGATACTGGCTGCACTTTTTGCGGGAGGTCATGTACTGGTGGAGGACAGACCGGGAACCGGTAAGACACTTTTAGCAAAGACATTTGCAAAAAGCATCGGAGGACAGTTTAAGAGAGTTCAGTTCACACCTGATCTTATGCCATCCGATATTACAGGCTTAAGTATCTATAATCGTAAATCAGAAGATTTTGTATTGGTGAAGGGACCTGTATTTACAAATATCCTGCTTGCAGATGAGATCAATCGTGCAACACCGAGAACACAGTCCAGTCTGCTTGAGGCAATGGAAGAGCAGCAGGTGACGATCGATGGAGAAAGTCATAGGCTTGAAGCACCGTTTTTTGTTATTGCAACAGAGAATCCGATCGAGACGACCGGTACATACCCGCTTCCGGAAGCCCAGCTTGATCGTTTCCTTATAAAGATCTCCATGGGAGATAATTCAAAGGCTACAGAGGTTTCGATCATGGATCGTTTTATGTCTGAGAATCCGTTTGATACACTTCAGACGGTCTGTGATACAGATCATATAAAGACGATGCAGGAAGCGGTCAGAGAAGTTTTTGTTCATCCTTGCGTAAAGGAATATATAGCAGACATGATCCTTGCGACCAGGAATAATAGCCGGATACAGGTTGGTGCAAGCTCCAGAGGTACGGTAGGGCTTCTTCGTTTGTCGCAGGCATATGCTGCTATGGAGGGCAGAACCTTTGTCCGTCCGGATGACGTCCGGTATATGGCACCGTATGTTCTGGCACATCGTGTGATCATGGCAGGGCACATGGATGAGAAAAAGGAAAAGGCAGTGATCAGGGAACTGGTCGATCAGATCGCTGTTCCGGTTGAAGATTGGGAGAATTAATATGGAGATACTGATAGCAGTATTGTGTTTTCTGGTGATCTATCTCGGACAGACTGTTATTTACCGCAAATACTGGGATCAGGGGCTTTCTCTTGATCTGGATTTTGATGACAGGTATCTGGAGATTGGCGATAAATCAGGGATAACAGAGACAATTACAAATCGAAAGATGCTGCCTCTTACAACTTTACATGTGAAGTTTTCCACAGCGAGATCCTTACAGTTTCAGGAAAATGAGAATGCGGTTGTTACGGATTTTTATCATAGAAATGATCCGTTTTCGATTATGGGAAACCGGAAGGTAGTCAGAAAGCTTTCATTTACGGCGAAAGAGCGAGGTTTGTTTTTTATCAGTGCTGTAAAGCTGATGGCAAAGGATTTTCTGATGTCGAAGACATTTGCGCTGTCTGTAGAAAATCAGGCATATCTGTATGTTTTCCCTGAAAAACTTTCTAATATACAGCTTGATACGGTCTTAGATGGTATGTTGGGTGATCTGACATCAAGGAGAAGTCTTTTTCCGGATCCGTTTGCTTTTTCCGGCCTGCGGACTTACAGCGTGGGAGACCCGAGAAAGAGCATTAACTGGAAAGCAACAGCCAGATGCGACGACCTGATGGTAAATGTATATGAGCACACGGCAGAACAGAGGGTGAAGATACTTGTCTGCCTGGAGCCGAACACCATGATAAGAGTTCATTATATACAGGAAATGTGTATCAGTATAGCATCCACGGCAGCATCTTACTTTCTGGATAACCGGATTCCTGTCATGATACGGGCAAATGGATATGATCTGTTATCCGGTGAGGTGGAATGGGTGGATTTTGGTTCTTCCGGAGAACATCGATTTACGGTTGATAAATATCTGGCACGGATAACGGAAAATGCCGGAATTGATAGATTTGTTGAAGTCTTGAAGCAGGAAGTGACAGATGTAGACAGTAATACAACATATCTGATCGTATCTGCATATCATAAAAAGGATTTGCTGAATGAACTTGATCATATGGCTGAAAAAGGAAAGAATATTTATATGATAGTTCCATATCTGAATATACAGGGGTGCGATGATATCAGACCTTATCTTCATGGAATGGAGGTAGAGTTAAATGACACATAAGATATATTGGGCAGAGCGAGGATTACGTTATCTTTATGAGGTGGTAGTGGCGGAATTGTTCATGTATACATTCTGCATGATATTTATGAGACAAGATCCGCGGTTTACGGATGCCATTTGGATCGCAGGAATATTTCTGTTGTCCTATCTGATCAGAGATTTTGCACCGAATCATATATTACTTACCATTGGACATCTGGTGCTTGCGGGACTTTTAGTTATCTTGCCGGGCACAGTATGGATCCGAATGGTTACAGGGATTTATGATATCGGGTATCTGTTGCCATGTGCGGTTGCTTATGCAAAGAGAGGTTCCGGACTTACAGATATGAGCGAACCATGGCCATCGATCTTAGCAGGAATTATTATTTATTTTGCAAGTATCGGCATGAAACTGTCTGTTTTGTCGAACCTGTCTTATATTGCAGTTGCATTACTTATGGCTATATATATGATGATCCGGTATATACAGGGGTTGAAACGCTATATCTCACACACAACAGAAGTATCGGAGCAATCCATCCGGGATATCGCAGTTATAAATGGCAGGGTTGTATTATTCCTTGCAGTGCTTGTGTTGTTATTAATGGGAGCCTGTCGTTTCCTTGATCTGTCCGGGTTTGTAAATGTACTTGCGCGTGCATTTGCAAAGGTGGTTCAGACAGTATTTGGTGCGATCATGGTCATATGGGTATTTGTGCTGACGCTGCTTACGAAGGGAGGAACGGCAGCAACCGGTCTCGATTATCAGGATACCTTAAATGAATATTATCAGAACAGTGTAAAGGGATATGATGTATTTACCTTGATATTAAAGGTATTTGTAGTTCTTCTTCTGATATTCTTTCTGGTACGGATATTGTTGCAGGTGATCCGTTTCCTTTTGAAACCGAGAAGCCATGCAGATGATGTGATCGAGCTTATCGCCGAAGAACCGAGGCAATATAAAGAACGTATAACAGATAGACGCATAATGCACAGGTTGACAGCTGAAGAACGGGCAAGAAAAATTTATAAGAAGTCGATCCTGCGATATAAGGATGTGATCACACTTAACAAACGGATGACCTGTGAAGATATCAGGCAGGAGATAACAGAGACGGAGGTTGGAAATGTAGAGGGTATTTCTGCTATATATGAACAGATCCGATATGGAGCCGGAGAAGTGGACAACCATGTTATACGAGAAATGAAAGCGGCATCAGGACAGAATAAAAGGGTGAATGAAAAAGGCAAATAAAAAGGGAGTAGTGCAAAAATGAACCAGAAGAAAAAGGCGATTGTATTATGGGGAGTCATCATAGTACTTGCAGCGGCTGTTGTGGCACTGTCAGTTATACTGGTGACAAAAAGTCGGAAAAATAATGATCCGGACGAACAGAAGAATGCCGGAACAGAAGCTGTGATAGAGGAATCCGGGCAGGATGCGGAGCAAAAGGCTGAGGATGGCGCTGATCAAAAGAAGGAAAAGGGTGCATCCGATACTCAGAAGTCGACAGATGACAAGAAGACCTTATATGCAGAAGTAACGGTTGGAAGTACATGGGAAAATAACGGGATGACAGCCGCTACAGAGACGGTCACGATCTATAATAAGACCGATAAAGCTGCAACGGATTGGAGCGTTGATCTGGAATTTTCCGGGAAAGTAACGATCGACCAGCTCTGGAATGGAAAGTATACGGCAGATGGATCGGTGGTTCATGTAACCGCAGAAAGCTATAATGAGGAGATACCGGCTGGTGGCAGCATTGATTTTGGATATAATTTGTCAGCATCGGATGTGAAGCCTGTTCGTTGTACATTGATGATCGCAGGAAAAGAAGTAACAACTGTCACCGGCGATGATCAGCAGAAAAATGATGAGAATGCAGCTCAGACAGATGGGCAGTCCGTTGACAGCGATAAAAAAGATCAGTCCGGCAGCGATAAGGTCACCGACAGCAAAATCGGTAAAAAAGAAGATGATCCGTATAAGGTACATGGAAAACTTGCAGTATCGGGAACGGATCTGGTGGATGCATCCGGCAGTAAATTCCGGTTAAAAGGTGTCAGTACACACGGACTTACCTGGTTTGCTGATTTTGTAAGTAAGGACACCTATCAGTATTTTAAAGATTCCTTTGGTATCAATCTGGTGCGTTTTGCGATGTATACAGATACAGGAGATTCCTATGGATATTGTTCCGGCGGAAATAAATCAGAGATCGAGGAGCTTCTTGGAAAAGGTGTTGATGCAGCAACGGATCTTGGACTGTATGCGATCATTGACTGGCATATTTTAAATGACAATGACCCGAATATGCATATAGATGATGCAAAGGATTTCTTTGATCGGATATCAAAGAAATATGCTTCTTACGGAAATGTGATCTATGAGATCGCAAATGAACCTAATGGGGGAACAACCTGGGATTCCGTAAAGAGCTATGCGGAAACGATCATCCCGATCATACGAAAAAATGCGCCGGATGCTATTATCATTGTCGGAACACCAACTTGGAGTCAGGATGTAGATGTGGCAGCTGCAGATCCGATCACAGATCAGACAAATCTGATGTATGCGGTTCATTTCTATGCCGCAACCCATAAGGATGATCTGAGAAATAAGGTTCAGTCTGCACTTGATTCCGGACTCCCGGTTTTTGTATCGGAGTTTGGCTTGTGTGATGCATCAGGAAACGGTTCGATTGATTATGATCAGTCCGATGCATGGTTTGATCTGATCGATGATAAGAATCTAAGCTATGCGGCATGGAATATTTCAAATAAAGCCGAGACATCGTCATTATTTGATTCCTCCTGTACAAAGAAAAGTGGCTTTACAGATGATGATCTGTCAGACAGCGGAAGGTATATTAAGGAAAAAATTGAGAGTTCCTATTGACAAAAGGGATGAAATATATACAATAAAAAAAGATTTTAACAACCTATGGGAGATCATGATTTATGAGAGTAATAGCGGGAACTGCCAGAAGTCTTCGTCTGGAAACGATCGACACGATGGATACCAGACCGACAACAGACCGGATCAAAGAGACCTTATTTAATATCATATCGAGAGAATTGCCGGATTGTACATTTCTGGATCTGTTCAGTGGAAGCGGAGCGATCGCGATCGAAGCATTGAGTCGTGGAGCAAAGCAGGCAGTCCTTGTAGAACAGAATCGGAAGGCAGTAGACTGCATTAACCGCAATCTGGAATTTACCGGATTAAAAGACAAGGCCAGGGTCATCACAGGAGACTGTGTTGCGGCGATTGACAGTCTGGAACGGTCAGGACTTGTGTTTGATATTATATTTATGGATCCTCCATATGGAAAATTATTAGAAAAACAGGTATTGAACCGTCTTGCGTCTTCAGGTATTGTTGATAAAAACACATGGATCATTGTTGAATCGGATCTGAATACAGAATATGATTATTTAACAGATATAGGATTCGAAATCGATCGTGTGAAGAAGTATAAGACGAATAAACATACATTTATACAGGAGATTTTATAAAATGAGTAGTGCAATTTATCCGGGAAGTTTTGACCCGGTCACATTGGGGCATTTGGATGTGATTAAACGCTCTGCAGAGATGTTTGATGAAGTGATCATCGGCGTTTTGAACAATACTTCAAAAACTCCATTGTTTTCTGTAAAAGAACGTGTTAATATGTTGTCTGAAGTGGTGTCAGATATACCGAATGTTCGTGTTGAGAGCTTTGGGGGACTGCTGATTGATTTTGCCAGACAGAATGGTGTAAAAACGATTATCAGAGGCTTAAGAGCTGTAACAGATTTTGAATATGAATTGCAGATTGCACAGAGTAATCGTAAAGTTGCACCGGAGATTGACACCGTATTTTTGACAACGAGTATTGAATATGCATATCTGAGTTCCAGTATCGTGAAGGAGTATGCAAGATATGGGGTAGATGTTACACAGTTTGTTCCAATAGAAGTTGTCGATCGTATAAAAGAAAAATATAACAGAGCATTTTAGGAGGAAATAAGTCATGGCAAAAAAAGGCATTGAGGAAATGATTTCTGAGATTGAGATTTTTATAGATAATTGTAAGTATCAGCCGTTATCATCCAGTAAGATCGTTGTTCCAAAGGATGATCTGGAACAGATGTTAAATGAACTGAAGTTAAAGCTTCCAAATGAGATTGAGCGTTGCAAAAAGATCATGCGTAATAAAGAAGCTATCCTTGCAGATGCAAGAACAAGAGCAGATTCTATTATCACAGAATCTGTTGCGGAGGCAAATAAGCTGGTAGATCAGAGCCAGATAGTTGAACTTGCAAATATCCGTGCAAATGAGATTTTAGATATGGCAAGAAGTCAGGCTGATCAGATTGTAAACGAAGCAAATGCAGATGCAAATGAGATCCGTCTGGGTTCTATGTATTACACTAAGGATAAGCTTACAGAGGTCAGCAATTATATTAATGCAACATTAGAGGCTGAAAAGGCAAATTACGATAACCTGATTCAGTCCTTACAGTCAAATCTGGATATTGTATTGAATAATACAAATGAGATCAATGGAGATATTGCAAATATGACCGGAGCAGCGCAGCAGGCTGCGGCTCCTGAGGATGATCCACAGGCAGTACCGGAAGAGAAAGTAACTGCAGAAGAGGATCGGAATTATAATGTATATGGTAAGACTGAGTATTCCGATGATGAAGAAGACGATGAAGATGATGATTTTGACGATGACTTTCTGGATGACTAGAGATTGTCGGATTTTAGCTTAAAAGCAACAAGATTATCAGATAACTAAACGTTGCGCAGATACATTTACCAAATGTATAGCATATAAAAGACAGCTTTGTACCTTTTAGGATATGCATGGATTGGCACAGGGAGGATATTCCGCCAAATGATGTAACAGAAAGGATCAAAGCTGTTTTTTGTACATGAGAAAGGGAGAGTGCAGATAATTCCGACAGTCCCTTTGTTATCTCAAGGTAACAGGCGAGAATATGAAGAATCGGTATGCCTCCGGTAAATGCGATTACAAGATCATATAGAACAGAGAAAATGGCAACATAGATTCCTATGATGGTGATAGTTGTTATACTGTTTTCGATAACAGAAGACATATAGTTATCATCTTGTGCCGTTGCATATTCGGACAGAGTGCCTGCAGTTTCAGAGAGATATATTCGGTGATTTGGTTGATCATCAGAAGAGAGATGAGCTGTTTTTTTGATTGGCTTAAAATGTAAAATATATAACTGCTTTTTGGATAACAGATAGTACAGGATGGCATAGCAGATCTGTGGCAGATAGATGACTGCCAGAACAGTGATGGTATTTATCTGCCCGTTTAGATATCGGTTACAGACATATCCCATCAGAAACATAGGGCTGATGTTGTTGCAGAGGGGCATAATGGCATGGGCGAAATCTTTTGATATAACTTGATTTTTGTAGAGCCTGCCTATAGCGATTGCGCCGACCGGGTAGCCGCAGAACAGACCGCATAAGAATAACAGGATCAGACAGCCTGCCCGGTTTGGATGCTCCCAGTCAATCATAGACAGGAAGAAACCCGAGATCAGAAGAAAAGGAAGCAGCAGAGGAACCAGATTGTTATACCACAGTACAAGACCCTCTGCAAAACTTTTGGAAACAAATGAAGAATTCAGACAGAGTGTGATAACAAGCAGGATGAAAGCAGAATATAAGCAGAATGAGCGGATAGATAAGGCAGGATGCTTCATAGGGAAAACTCCGGTTTATTTGTTCATCAGTATTTTATGAAAAAAGAGTAATTACTATGAATTATAAATTTTTCAATTTGCGTATGGTATTTACAAACAAAAAACAGATAGATTAACAGGAGAATCTCAGATAAGGTAAAGCATTTTCAGGTAAAATAGTTGAAAAAGGGAAGAAAACTGAGTATAGTTAAGCTGCTATTACAGGAGGTAGATAAAATGATCAAGGTGTGTTTTGAAAATGTAAAGGCGAAAACTCCGCTGGTGCATAATATCACGAATTATGTAACAGTAAATGATGTTGCAAATGTGCTTCTGGCATGTGGAGGAAGTCCGATCATGGCAGATGATATTGACGATGTGGAAGATATCACCGGTATCTGTGGCGGTTTAAATATTAATATTGGGACCTTAAATAAGAATACGATCCCATCCATGCTTGCTGCCGGCAAAAAGGCAAATGAGCTGGGACATGCCGTGCTGCTTGATCCGGTGGGCGCAGGAGCCAGCAGACTACGTACAGAGACAGCGATGAAGCTTTTAAATGAGATAAAATTTGATGTGATCCGTGGAAATATATCAGAAATCAAGACTCTTGCATTTGGTTCCGGCAGTACAAAAGGCGTAGATGCAGATGTGGCTGATACAGTTACAGAAGATACTCTCGATCAGGCGGTTGATTTTGTGAAAAAATTTGCGGGAAAACTCGGCTGTATCATCGCTGTTACAGGAGCAATCGATCTGGTAGCAGATGCAGATACCTGTTATGTGATCCGGAACGGAAGACCGGAGATGGGTAAGATCACAGGAACCGGATGCCAGTTGTCCGGTCTTATGACAGCTTATCTGACAGCAAATCAGGATAACAAACTGGAAGCTGCTGCAACTGCCGTTATACTGATGGGAGTTGCAGGAGAAGTTGGATTTGCGAATATGGAGTCCACAGATGGCAATTCAACTTATAGAAACCGCATTATTGACGCAATCTATAATATGGATGCAGATAAGCTTTGCAGTATGGCAAAGTATGAGATCAGATAAGGAGTGAACGAGGCTATGAGTAAGCAGACACATATAAAGCCGGAGGAGCTTTTGCTATATGCAGTAACAGACAGACACTGGTTGAATGGGGCAACTCTGATCAGTCAGGTTGAGGCAGCATTAAAAGGCGGAGCAACCTTTATCCAGCTTCGTGAAAAAAATCTGGATGATAAAGCATTTTATCAGGAAGCTCTTGAGATCCAGAAATTATGCAAAGAATATAAGGTGCCGTTTGTAATCAATGATAATGTGGAGCTTGCAAAGAAGATTGGTGCAGATGGTGTGCATGTCGGACAGTCGGATATGGAAGCCTTAGATGTCAGAAAGGTGCTGGGAGACGATAAGATCATCGGAGTATCCGCACAGACAGTGGAACAGGCAGA
Source organism: Clostridium sp. BIOML-A1 (assembly GCF_009874105.1). Lineage (NCBI taxonomy): Bacteria > Bacillati > Bacillota > Clostridia > Eubacteriales > Clostridiaceae > Clostridium > Clostridium sp. BIOML-A1. The sequence goes on from NZ_WWTL01000002.1 coordinate 13,612, forward strand.
ACTGGCTGAAAAGCATGGAGCGGATTATCTGGGCGTTGGTGCGGTATTTCCAACCGGATCTAAGAATGATGCAACAGAAGTCAGTTTTGAGACGTTACAGGAAATCTGTGAGCATGTGCATATTCCGGTTATTGCAATCGGCGGCATAACCAGAGATAATGTTGTGGAATTAAGTCAAAGCGGAATTTGTGGTATCGCAGTTATCAGTGCGATCTTTGGTCAGACAAATATTGAGGCAGCTACGGCAGATCTAAAAAAACAGACAAAGCAGATGTTAGGAGAATAAGGATGATAAAAGGTGCGATCTTTGATATAGACGGAACACTGATCGATTCCATGGGAATGTGGGAGCATGCGGCAGAACGATATCTGGCAGAAATGAATATCAAGGCAGAACCACATCTTCAAAAAAAACTGTATACATTTACGATTACAGAATCTGCGGAATACCTTAAAAAGAATTACGGCTTGTCAAAAACGATTCCTGATATCATAGATGGAATCAATGAAACTATTGGAGCATTTTACAGAAATGAAGCAGAACCAAAGCCAGGGATCATAGAGTTCTTATCTGCCTTACAGGAGCGGAAAATTCCAATGACAGTAGCGACTGCGACAGACAGGGTTCATATCGAAGCCGTATTGAAGCATAATCATATGGATCATTTTTTCAAGAAGATCTTTACCTGCTCGGAGGTAGGAATCGGAAAAGAACATCCGGATATCTATATTCAGGCAGCAAAGTATATGCAGACAAACATTGCTGATACATGGGTGTTTGAGGACGCTTATCATGGAGCAAGAACGGCATTTGATGCAGGCTTCAAAGTATGTGGTATCTATGATGCTGCGAGTGCGGAGCATGTAAATGAGTTAAAAAAATACAGTACGCTGTATGTTGACAATACAAAGGAATTATATAATATTTTCTTTCTTTAAAGAAAACGGTATGACACAGAATGGATGAAAATGTACAGCAAACCGATAACTAAAGTATTGTTAAAAGTAAAGGAGACAAAGGGGTGAAGACAGTTCTTACAATAGCCGGAAGCGATTCCGGCGGCGGTGCGGGAATCCAGGCAGATATAAAGACCATTATGGCGAACGGTTGTTATGCCATGAGCGCAATCACCGCATTGACCGCCCAAAATACAATGGGAGTGACCGGGATTCAGGAGACAACGCCTGAGATGCTTGCTTTACAGCTTGACGCCGTATTTACGGATATCCTGCCGGATGCGATTAAGATCGGTATGGTCGCATCCGAGAAGTTGATCCGTGTGATCGCAGATAAGTTAAAAGAATATCAGGCAGAACATGTAGTTGTGGATACCGTTATGGTGTCAACCAGCGGACACCGGCTGATCGACGAGGATGCGATCGGTGCTTTAAAAGAATGTTTGCTTCCGATCGCGGAGGTTATTACTCCGAATATTCCGGAAGCAGAGGTATTGGCCGGAATGACGATCCGTGATGAACAGGATATGGTTTGTGCAGCTGAAAAAATATCAAAAGTCTATGGCTGCGCAGTTCTCTGCAAGGGAGGGCACAGTATCAACGATGCAAATGATGTCTTATATTCAGACGGAAAAGTCAACTGGTATTATGGAAAACGAATCGATAATCCGAATACTCATGGAACCGGATGCACACTATCAAGTGCAATCGCATCAAATCTTGCAAAAGGGTATAAGATCGATGAAGCAATAAAGAACGCAAAAGACTATATATCCGGTGCGCTTGCAGATGGCATGGATCTGGGACATGGAAGCGGACCTATGAATCACGGCTTTGATCTGAAAAGTAGATTTGCAGAATCATGAAAAAAGTGGTTGCGAATCTCAAATGACTATGTTATTATGGACAAAGTTGGTGTAAAAGCGCATTTGACACCAGAACACTTGGAATGGAGGTGGCAATATGGTAAAGACAATTATCATGGTCGTATATGTAATTATATGTATAGCATTAACAATTATTGTCCTGTCACAGGAAGGTAAATCAGCCAGTCTGACAAGTTCAATTACCGGCGGTAATTATGATAATTCATACTGGGGCAAGAATAAAGGAAGTTCAAAAGATGCGGTTCTCAGAAAGATCACAACAGTGCTTGGTGTTCTTTTTATAGTAATTGCATTGCTTCTTGATTCTAAGCTGTTCTAGTTCATATACAGAATTTATCAGTGCTTACATATATCCTATATGTAAGCACTTTTTAGATATACGGAGAGGTATTTATGACAGAAGAATTAAAGAATGAAAGAAAAGAGAATATATATACCCTGATCAATGACGATGATTACAGACCATTGAAATTTAAAGAGCTTTGTTATCTGCTTCAGATCGGAGGACGTGATAAGGATGACCTGTTAGAAATCTTAAATGAGCTTGTCGATGAGGGCAGGATCGAGAAAACCTCCAAAGGTAAGTATCAGAAACTTGGAAAGGGTGTCCTTGTCGGTACATTCATCAGCAATCAGAGAGGATTTGGATTTGTCCGTGTGGAAGGATATAAGGAAGACTTCTTTGTACCACAGAAGTATACGATGGGCGCATTTCATAATGATAAGGTGCTGATCCGTGTTGCATCCGGTAACCGGGGCAGATCAACGGAAGCACATGTAGAACGGATTCTGGAACGAGGCTTAAAGCAGTTGGTCGGAACCTATCAGAAGAACCGGAACTTTGGTTTTGTGATTCCGGATAATGGTAAATTAGACAGTGACATCTTTATACCGGAGAAGAAATCCATGGGAGCAGTAACCGGACATAAGGTTGTTGTGGAAATCACAAATTATGGAGAAAAGTCCAAATCTGCAGAGGGACGTGTCGTTGAGATACTTGGACATATCAATGATCCGGAGACGGATGTATTATCGGTTGTAAGAGATCTTGATATTCCGGTTGATTTTCCGGATGTTGTTATGGCAGAGGTGAAGAATATACCGGATGAGGTAACATCAAAAGAAATGGCAGGAAGAACCGATCTCAGACAGTTGCAGACCGTTACGATCGATGGAGAGGATGCAAAGGATCTGGATGATGCGATCACACTCTATGAGGAAAACGGGTTATATAAGCTTGGCGTTCATATTGCAGATGTTACACATTATGTAAGGGAGAATTCTCCGCTTGATAAAGAAGCATTGAAGCGTGGAACAAGCTGTTATCTGATCGATAAGGTCATACCGATGCTGCCGCATAAGCTGTCAAACGGTATCTGTTCACTGAACGAGGGAAAAGACCGTCTGACGCTTAGCTGCCTGATGGATATAGATGCAAACGGCAAGATCATCAATCATAAGATCTGTGAATCGGTGATCAATGTTGACCGCAGAATGTCATATACAAGTGTATCTGCAATCGTAGAGGATCATGATCCGGCAGAAACAGAAAAATATAAAGAACTGGTTCCTATGTTTGAATTAATGCTTCATGTGTCAGAGTTGTTAAGAACGATCCGACATGAGCGAGGTTCGATTGATTTTGATTTTGATGAGTCTAAGATTACAGTTGATGAAGACGGTCAGGTATCTTATATCGGAGTGTATGAGAGAAGACGTTCGAATCAGATTATTGAAGACTTTATGCTGGCTGCAAATGAGACGATCGCTGAAGACTATTTCTGGCAACAGATTCCATTTGAATATCGTATCCATGAAGCACCGGATACGGAGCGTGTAAAGCAGTTATCCATTCTGATCAGCAAGTTCGGATATTACTTTAAGGCATCCAAAGAGAATATTCATCCGAAGGAGTTCCAGAAGCTGTTATCAAAAATCGAGGGTGAGCCATGTGAGAATCTGATCAGCCGTATGACACTTCGTACGATGCGGCAGGCGAGATATTCGACGGAATGTGAAGGACATTTTGGATTGTCCTGTAAATATTACTGCCATTTTACATCGCCGATCCGAAGATATCCGGATCTTCAGATCCACAGGATCATTAAGGATAATATCCATGGAAGATTGGATGACAGAAGACTTTCGCATTATGATGCGATCCTTCCAAAGGTAAGCGATGATAATTCCAGAAAAGAACGCCGCGCGGAAGAAGCAGAACGTCAGGTCGAGCGTTTAAAGAAAGTGGAATACATGGAGCATCATATCGGAGAAGAATTTGAAGGTATCATATCAGGAGTCATCAACCGTGGTATCTTTGTAGAGCTTCCAAATACTATTGAGGGATTTGTAGATGTGTCGACGCTTTATGACGATTTTTATGTGTATTCGCAGGATGAATATGCTATGATCGGAGAATCAACCGGAAAGAAATACTCGATCGGTGATACCGTTAAGGTAAAAGTAAAGCTTGCAGACAAACAGAGCAGACGGATCGAATTTGTGATCCGGTCAGATGCCAAAGAAGGAGATGAAGCAGGACATGGCAAAGGAAAGAGGAAACAAACTCATCGCAAATAACAAAAAGGCATATTTTGATTATTTCATAGAAGAAAAGTACGAGGCAGGGATCGCACTGGCCGGAACAGAAGTGAAATCAGTCAGACAGGGACATTGTAGCATCAAAGAATCTTTTATCAGTATCGATAAAGGAGAAATCTACATTTATCGTATGAATATCAGCCCATATGAAAAAGGCAATATATTCAATAAAGACCCACTTCGTACTAGAAAGCTGTTGCTTCATAAGTATGAGATCAATAAACTGATGGGAGCCCAGCAGGTAAAAGGATATACGATCGTTCCATTAAAGGTTTATATCCGTGACGGCCTGGTCAAGATGGAGATCGGGCTGGCAAAGGGTAAGAAATTATACGACAAACGTCAGGACATCGCGAAGAAGGATGTCAAGCGAGAGAATGAGCGTGAGTTCAAGATCCGTAATTTGTAAGATCTGATAAAGAATTTCATAAATATCCGAGTATGATAAACAGAATTATTCCCGATATTTTGTATGAAGTTTTAAAGATTTTGTGAAATGCTGGAATATTTCATGCAGATGTGATATACTCCAATAAGATTTTTACTGGGAGGTCAGGCAAGTGAGCCAGAGTAAAGTAGATAAAAGAAAATATGAGAAGAAGAACCGCGCAGCAATCATGAAGCGCGAAAAGAGAAAGAAAATCCTTGGATGGTGTATATTTGGCGTGTTAGTCGGATGCATTCTTGCAGCCACACTGGGCGTAAAGATATACAAGGCCATTCCAAAGTATGTAGAGGCTGAGAAGCTCGGTGCATATGTCAGCCAGACATGGGCAGAACAGGGATATGGAAGTATTTTCCCTGCAACTTCATCTGATGCATCCGACGGAGACAGTACGGATGTTGAAGATACTGACAGTGATACTTCTGAAGACACAGCTTCTGAAGCAGATACTACATCTGAAACGACAACTACAGCAGAGACTGATACCACAGAAGCTGCTGAGTAATATATGAAAGCACCTGATAACAGAGCTTTCCTTTATAAACCAGGGGTTGACTGGTTTCGACAGGGGTTTTGCAGTCATGGAAGCCATCCGTGGACTAGGACCACGTTAAAACTTAGACTAAATATAAACGCTAACGATAATTTAGCTTACGCTGCCTAATTAAAGGCAACTGCCAGCTTTAAGGTCCCCCGTACCTTTTAGATCTGGTATCATCCAACGGGAAACTCCGGTGCTTAAGCTTTGCGGTATCGGAAAATTCATGAAGCTACCGATGTATCCAGCCTGTCCGTAGGCGTGGTATTGAGGAAATGTTAAAATACGGAATGTGATGGGAGATGCCGTGATGAATGAGCTTTTGGACGTGGGTTCGAATCCCACCAGCTCCATAGCATGAACTATGGCAAAAAGAATGCAAGGTCATACATCCAAAAAGATGTAGATTTTTCTTGCATTCTTTTTATTTGTATGGTAAACTGAACGAGTTGTGAAAAAAATCGATGGTCCTCTGTACCGGTGTGGTAGTAAGAACATCTAAATATCAAGGAGGTCACACAAAATGAATAGCGATTACATTAAGAATCTTGAAGCTTCTCAGATGAAGGCAGAAGTTGCTGACTTTGCAGTAGGTGATACTGTTAAGGTACACAACAAGATCAAAGAAGGTAACAGAGAGAGAATCCAGATTTTCGAAGGAACTGTTATTAAGAGACAGGGTGGAAGCAACAGAGAGACTTTCACAGTCAGAAAGTTCTCAAATGGTGTTGGCGTAGAAAAGACATGGCCGGTACATTCACCATTTGTTGAGAAGATTGAAGTAGTTAGACATGGTAAAGTAAGACGAGCTAAGATTTACTACTTACGTTCAAGAGTTGGTAAAGCTTCAAAGGTTAAAGAGCTTGTTAAATAATTTTTACAGGTTACATGAAAAAGTGGCTGGGGTTAATAGCTCCAGCCATTTTTGCAATATGAGCATATTGGAGTAAGAATATGAGCGATAAAAGTGAACGCAGAAAGAGAATAAGACGGGAAAAGCGGCGGCAGAGAAGAAAAGAAAGAAGCTTTAAACGTACAGTCAGAACGATATTTGGCTGGTTGTTGTCTGTTTTGATTGCAGTCGTACTGGGATATGGAATGGTATCTTATTGTTTTCAGACTGTGTATGTGGTTGGGGACTCGATGAGTCCGGTGTGCATAAATCAAGATAAGGTTACAGTAAATAAGTTATGTTACCTTCTTGGCTCTCCGGATCGATATGACATAGTAGCATATAGAAGTGTTGATACACCGGATGAATATTATGATATTAAACGTGTGATCGGTTTACCGGGAGAGACCGTGCAGATAAAGGATGGCAAGGTCTACATTAATGATAAAGAACTTACGGATACTCCGTTCAGTGATTATATCTTTACGGCAGGGCTTGCAGAGAACACGATCACACTTGCTGATGATGAATATTTTCTTCTTGGAGATAATGTGAATAACAGCGAAGATTCCCGTTTCTTAAAAGTGGGAAACGTGAAAAAAGCTGAGTTATTAGGAAGGATAAAGAAACGATGAATATACAGTGGTATCCGGGACATATGACAAAAGCAAAACGTATGATGCAGGAAGATATCAAGCTGATCGATGTTGTGATCGAGCTGATCGATGCCAGAGTGCCATACAGCAGTAAAAATCCTGATATTGATGCTTTAGCTGCGAATAAATACAGATTGATTTTATTGAATAAAACAGATCTGGCAGACGCAGCTGTGACCGCGGAATGGGAAGCATATTATAAGGAAAAAGGTGTTTTTGTTGCTAAGATCAATGCCAGATCCGGGGATGGAATGAAGAATATCAGCAATGTAGTAAAGGAAGCATGTAAGGAGAAAATTGAACGTGATAGAAAGCGTGGAATCATTAATCGTCCGCTTCGTGCCATGATCGTCGGTATTCCAAATGTCGGTAAGTCTACCTTTATTAATTCTTATGCCAGAAAGGCGTGTACAAAGGTTGGCAACAAGCCGGGTGTTACAAAAGGAAAGCAATGGATACGTCTTGGAAAAGATATTGAATTATTGGATACCCCTGGAATATTATGGCCCAAATTTGATGATAAAGAGGTTGGATTACGACTTGCATTTATCGGATCAATCAATGATGAAATCTTAAGTATTACCGACCTTGCGTATGAATTGATCAAATTTTTACAATTAAACTATTGTCAGAGCCTTGCAGATAGGTATAATATTAATGATGATGACGACAGTGTTCATATTCTGGAACAAATTGCCGAGAAACGTGCGTGCATCAAAAAGGGTGGAGAATTAGACATTGATAAGGCGGCTGCTCTCCTGCTTGATGATTATCGTTCGGGCAAACTGGGCAGAATCTCACTGGAACGTCCGAGTATGGTAAAGGATAAATAGTTATTATGAAAGAAGATAATGAACGCGTAGAGGCGTTAAATGCAATATTTGATGATGATCCCATGCAGAAAGAGCGCGAAAAAGAGATCAGACGGCTTGAAAAGAAACGTGAAAAGCAGCTTGCGAAGCTGCAAAAAAAAGGAATTGATCCGGAACAGCAGAGATCAGAAGAAGCAGTAAAAGAGGCGGATGCAGACGAAAAGGAAGCATCTGATAAGGTTTTAAATGAGGATGGAGAAGCGATAACCAATTATTTCGCAGAATCCGATCCGGCATCGAACACTCATGTTCAGGATGAAGTTGATAAGCCGAAAAAAAAGAAGAAAAAAGAAAAGAAAAAGCAGGAGAAAGAGGAGATCAATATCGTAAAAGATTTAATTAGTCTTGCCATTTATATTCTTGCGATCGTTGCGGTATGCTGGCTGATTCTTACCTATGTGGGGCAGCGTACAGAAGTAAGCGGAGATTCCATGAATGATACTCTGCATGATGGTGATAGTTTATGGATCGATAAGCTGTCTTATCGATTTAAAGATCCTGAAAGATTTGATATTGTGGTATTTCCTTATGAGGAAGAGGATGAGACCTATTATATCAAACGAATCATCGGTCTTCCGGGCGAAACCGTTTATATTGATGAAGATGGTGTGATCTATATTAATGATGAGCCGTTAGAAGAAAATTATGGTAAAGAAGTAATCGAAGAAAATCATCGAGGGCTCGCGGCAGAAGCGGTTACGCTCGGAAATGATGAGTATTTCGTAATGGGAGACAACCGGAATAACAGCCGGGACAGCAGATTGTCAGATGTCGGAAATATACATAAGGACAAGTTTGTTGGTAAAGCAGTATTCCGTTTTACCGGTGGATTCGGTTTTTTAAATAAAGAAGAACAATAAGTACAGATAAATGGCTGTCGTGTAAGAAACAACAGCCATTTATGCTTATATGAGGATGAGATGGAAAATAAAAGAAAAAGTATAACAGAGATTAAATCCGAATTTGCAAATGCAGATATACATTCAGTCAGGCATGTGATGGAAAGATATGCAGAGGATGACAGGGAAGGTGTAAAAAAACTGATTCTTTCTGCTGAAAAGAAGCTTACAGCACATCAAAAAGAGCTTGACCGGATGGAGCATATGTTTGAATATGAGAGACAGCATGCGGACTGTCAGTATATCTGTGGAATTGATGAGGTAGGCCGTGGCCCGCTTGCAGGTCCGGTAGTAGCTGCGGCTGTCATTCTGCCGGAGAATTGCGATATTCTATACCTGAATGATTCCAAGCAGCTCTCTGAAAAGAAGCGTGAAGAATTATATGATGAGATTATAGAAAAAGCGGTTGCTTACGGAATCGGTATGGCAGATGAGAAGCTGATCGATCAGATCAATATTTTAAATGCAGATTATGAGGCCATGCGGATCGCGATACATAAGCTTGCCGTGAAGCCGGAGCTGTTATTAAACGATGCTGTCAGAATACCGGAGGTAGAGATACCACAGGTATCGATCATTAAAGGAGATGCAAAGTCGGCTTCGATCGCCGCTGCCAGTATTATTGCAAAGGTAACGAGGGATCGGTTAATGGTCGCTTATGATGAGATCTATCCCGGGTATGGATTTGCAAAGAATAAAGGGTATGGTTCGAAAGAGCATATAGAAGCATTAAAAACATTTGGACCATGTGAGATCCACAGAAGATCATTTATTACACATTTCTGGAAAGAACAGTAGAAAGAAAAAAGGGGAACAGTCAGTATCGAGCGCTATAATACGAGAAAAAAAGGAAAAGAATATGAAGACATGGCTGCATTATATCTGAAAGATACAGGGTATCGGATATTTGCCAGAAATTATCGGATTGCCGCCGGAGAGATCGACCTGATCGTAGGAAAAGACGGGTATCTGATATTTGTAGAAGTAAAATACCGGAGCAACAGCAGACATGGTTCACCGGAATCGGCAGTAACGTCTGCCAAGCAACGGCAGATCAGTAAGGTAGCTGTGTATTATATGAAACGATATGGATATGATCCGTATAACACACCGGTAAGATTTGATGTTATTGCGGTGACGGAAAATGAGATTCGTCATATTAAGGATGCGTTTCCTTATCAGGGATATTATTAAGGCTATGAGGTATGAAGATGTATAACATAATATATATCAATCAGGATAAGACTACAGAGATAAAAGTGAAGAACGGAGTTCCGTATATCGTATTCAAGAATCTGGAACTGCCCGGTATCGTGCATGGGTTTTCGACAAGGCTTGGAGGTGTCAGTGAGGGAATCTATTCTACGATGAACTTGAGCTTTCATCGTGGAGATGATATGGATGCGGTGATGGAGAACCATAGGAGACTGGCACAGGCAGTCGGATATGATCACCGAAGACTGGTATTTTCCGATCAGGTACATGAAACCGTGATCCGCAAAGTGACAGAAGAAGATGCCGGAAAAGGGATCACAAGGGAATCAGATATAACAGAAACGGACGGCCTGATGACGAATGTAAAGGATCTTCCGCTGATCACATTTTATGCGGACTGTGTACCGGTATTCTTCTACGATCCGGTAAAAGAAGTTGTAGCCATGAATCATTCCGGTTGGCGGGGAACAGTTAAGAATATCAGCCGGCATATGGTTGAAGCACTAAATAAAGAATATGGCTGTGAGGCTTCGGATCTGATCTGTGCGGTCGGACCGTCTATTTGTCAGAACTGTTATGAGGTAAGTGAGGATGTAGCTGAGGCATTTAAGAATGCTTATTTACCGGAACAGTACATGAAAATGACAAAAAATATTGGAAATGGTAAGTATTTGCTTGATTTACACCGGGCAAATTATTATAATCTGACTGGTGCAGGTATATTGCCTGAACATATAAATGTAACCGACATATGTACATGCTGCAATCCGGATTTCCTGTTTTCACATAGGGCGAGCCATGGAAAACGTGGCAATCTGGGAGCTGTTATCATGCTGAAATCGACAGCAGACGGAGGAAACGTAAATGAGTAAACCGATAGTAGCCATCGTTGGACGACCAAATGTAGGTAAATCTACCCTGTTCAATGCACTGGTAGGAGAGAAAATTTCAATTGTAAAAGATACGCCAGGCGTAACCAGAGACAGAATTTATGCAGATGTGAGCTGGCTCGATTATAATTTTACGATTATAGATACCGGTGGAATTGAGCCGGAAAGTGACAATATTATTTTAAAAAGTATGCGGGAGCAGGCAGAGATTGCCATTGAAACTGCGGATGTTATTATATTTATGACAGATGTCAGACAGGGACTTGTGGATGATGATCATAAGGTAGTCCAGATGCTTCGTAAATCCAAGAAGCCGGTGATCCTTGTGGTTAATAAGGTAGATAGCTTTGAGAAATATATGAATGATGTATACGAGTTCTATAACCTTGGACTTGGAGATCCTGTTCCGATATCAGGTGCATCCAGACTTGGAATCGGAGATATGCTGGATGAGGTTGTCTCTCATTTTGATGAAGATTCCAAGAATGAAGAGGAAGATGACAGACCTAGAATTGCCATTATCGGTAAGCCAAATGTAGGTAAGTCATCGATCATCAACAAGCTTCTCGGAGAAAACCGTGTGATCGTATCTGATATTGCCGGAACGACCAGAGATGCGATTGATACCGAGATTGTGAGAAATGGAACGGAATACGTATTTATTGATACTGCAGGACTTCGAAGAAAGAGCAAGATCAAGGAGGATATCGAGCGTTACAGTATCATTCGTACTGTATCGGCTGTTGAACGCTGTAATGTAGCTGTACTGGTTATTGACGCGACAGAGGGTGTCACGGATCAGGATGCAAAGATCGCAGGCATTGCCCATGAACGTGGAAAAGGAATGATCATTGTTGTAAATAAATGGGATGCGGTGGAGAAAGACGATAAGACTATTTATAAGTTTACAAAGGAGATCCGTGAGAAGCTGTCCTATATGCCATATGCAGAATTATTATTTGTGTCAGCAGCCACAGGTCAGAGACTTCCGAAATTATTCGAAACGATCGATGCGGTTATCGAAAATCATTCGCTCCGTGTTGCGACCGGTGTGTTGAATGAGATTATGACAGAAGCAGTTGCTATGCAGCAGCCGCCTACAGATAAAGGAAAACGTTTGAAGCTGTTTTATATTACTCAGGTAGCGGTTAAACCTCCTACATTTGTAATATTTGTAAATGATAAAGAACTGATGCATTTCTCATACACACGTTATATTGAAAATAAGATCAGAGAAGCATTTGGTTTCCGAGGTACACCTCTAAAATTCATTATCAGGGAGAGAAAAGAAAAATAATGTTAATCTTAGCAAGAATCATATGTCTGGTCGGAGGATATTTTTTCGGGATTATCCAGACAAGCTATATCTATGGTAAATTACATGGTATCGATATCCGTGAATATGGAAGTGGAAATGCGGGCACTACAAATGCACTTCGGGTTCTGGGAAAGAAAGCGGGAGCGGTTGTCTTTCTGGGAGATCTTTTCAAATCAGTTGTAGCCTGCAGTATCACACATATCATTATGAATGCACTTGGTATTGAGAATGTGTATTTGTTCGTGATCTACACAGCGGCAGGTGTTGTTCTTGGACACAATTTCCCATTTTATATGCAGTTTAAAGGCGGTAAGGGAATTGCAGCGACTTCCGGTATTGCGATCGGTCTGCTTGACTGGAGAGTTGCACTGATCGAGCTTGGACTGTTTGTATTTTGCGTAGTGGTAACAAAATATGTATCGGTAGGTTCTATTTGTCTGGTACTCGGGCTGATGGTTTCCTATACGATATTTGCATACACCGGTTCTTATGGTTTTACATCTGATTCCATGAAGCTTGAAAGCTGTATTGTATTAGGGCTTATTACTCTGCTTGCTATTTACAGGCACAAACAGAATATTGTAAGACTTATAAAAGGTACAGAGAATAAGTTTTCATTAAAAGATAAAAGTAAAACAAAAGAAGAACAGGCATAGGATTATAATTTGTGGTTTAATCGGTCATGAAGTTTTATAAGATGGAGAGGTATATAGTATGATAATTGGTATTTTAGGAGCAGGAAGCTGGGGGTCAGCACTTGCAAACCTGTTGGCTGGAAATGGACATGATGTAACAGTCTGGTCTATAGATGAAAAAGAAATCGAGATGTTGAATACATACAGGGAACAGAAGGATCGTCTGCCGGGTGTTCATTTGAACGATACAATTGTATTTACAACAGATCTGGAACAGACGATAGATGGTAAGAAAATGATCATCTGTGCGGTTCCATCTCCTTTTATCCGAAGCACTGCAAAAAAGATAGCACCTTATATTACAAATGAACAGCTGATCGTTAATGTCAGCAAGGGTATTGAGGAGGCAACCCTGACTCCGATTGTAGAGATCATCGAGAGTGAGATACCAGGGGTAAAGGTCGCAGTTCTTTCAGGTCCAAGCCATGCGGAGGAAGTCGGTATCGGTATTCCGACTACTGTTGTAGCAGGTGCACGTGATATGGATACGGCAAAGCTGATTCAGAATACATTTATGAATGATGTGTTCCGTGTCTATACAAGTACAGATGTGACAGGAATCGAGCTTGGAGGCTCGGTTAAGAATGTTATCGCACTGGCTGCCGGAATTACAGACGGATTAGGATTCGGAGATAATACAAAAGCAGCGTTAATGACCAGAGGCATGGCAGAAATTATAAGACTCGGTACTGCAATGGGCGCTCACGTTGAGACTCTTGCCGGTTTGTCAGGTATGGGAGATTTGATCGTGACCTGTACGTCCAGACACAGCCGTAATAGGAATGCCGGTTATCTGATCGGGCAGGGGAAAAGCTATAAAGAAGCAATGGCTGAGGTTAAAATGGTTGTAGAGGGAGTATACTCGGCAAAAGCAACCCTGAAGCTTGCAAAGAAATATGGTGTTGATATGCCAATCGTTGAAGAGGTGAACAAGGTTTTGTTCGAGGGAAAGTCTGCTCGTGAAGCAGTGGTAGATCTGCTTACCAGAGACAGAAAAGCAGAGATATCCGTAGAGGAATAATTTTCTGACATACTTATAAAAGTACATTCATATATTACTTATATGATAATCTTTACATAGGAAACAGATTTTGTATTTCGGGTTGGACACATATATTGCGGAATACAAAAACAGGAACGGAAAATGTGTAAGAAATGCAGGAGGTATATATGGAAGGCTTTAATGTGTATAATGACATCAATGCCAGAACAAACGGAGAGATCTATCTGGGTATTGTCGGACCTGTTCGGACAGGAAAATCAACATTTATCAAACGTTTTATGGAGATGATGGTTCTTCCGAACATAAAAGATGAGAATGACCGCGAAATTGCTCTGGATGAGATGCCGCAATCGGCATCCGGTAAGACAATCATGACAACAGAACCGAAATTCATTCCGAAAGAAGGGGTGGAGATCCGGGTAGATGATGAGATTGATATGAGGGTTCGTCTGATCGATTGTGTCGGATATGTGGTAGACGGAGCTGAAGGGCAGACGGAAGATGGAAAAGAGCGTATGGTTAAGACACCATGGTATGATTATGATATTCCATTTGCCAAGGCGGCAGAGATCGGAACGAAGAAGGTTATAAACAGTCATTCAACGGTCGGGATTGTGGTGACCTGTGATGGAAGCTTTGGCGATCTTGCCAGAGAGAGTTATATCGATGCAGAGGAAAAAACAATTGCAGAGTTAAAGTCAATCGGGAAACCCTTTGTTGTTATATTGAATTCGAATCGCCCGGGTGCAGCCGAGACAAAGGAACTGGCAGATTTGATGGTAGAAAAGTATGGAGTAGCTGTTCTTCCGGTTAACTGCGATCAACTGAACAGGAAGGATATCAATGAGATCTTTACTTCCATGTTATATAGTTTTCCGATCACATGTATTAATTTTGTAATTCCCAAATGGTTAGAAGTATCGGAAAATGAAAACAAGATCAAAAAGAGTGTCATCGAGAATGCCATGGATATACTGAATGGCAATCAGCATATCTATGACATGGTTCATTGTTCGTTCCCTGAAAACGAATATGTGGAAAAATATACATATAACAATATAAATCTGGCAGACGGTTCATTGAATGTACAGGTAACGATCTATAACAGATATTATTACGAGATGCTTTCCGATATGCTGGGAACAGATATTCATAATGAATATGATTTTATAACTGAAATAAAGGAAATGGCAGAAAAGAAGAAATTCTGCAATGGAGTCATGAATGCACTTGAAGGTGTAAAAAATGGCGGATACGGGCTTGTAATGCCCGAAAAAGAGGATATCACGCTTGAGACACCGGAGCTTATAAAATCCGGTAACAAATATGGTGTTAAGATCAAAGCAGAAGCGCCCTCCGTACATATGATCAAGGCGAATATCACAACGGAGATCGCACCTATCATTGGTACGAAGGAACAAGCAGAAGATCTGGTAGAGTATATTAAGACCAGTACCGGAGAGAACGGAGAAGATATCTGGGATGTTAATATATTTGGAAAATCGATCGAGCAGCTTGTAGAAGATGGATTAAATACTAAGACAAACAAGATGAATGTAGAAAGTAAGCAGAAGTTACAGGACACCATGGAAAAGATCGTGAATGACGGAAATGGTGGACTGGTCTGTATTATTATATAATCATACAAAGAACAGATGCAGAGACTTACATGGTATCTGTGAGTGATAAAGGGAGAAACTATGTCGGCAATCGATGTAAAACTTAACGTATTTGAAGGACCGCTTGATCTGCTCCTTCATCTGATCGAAAAGAATAAAGTAAATATCTATGATATACCGATTGTAACGATCACAGAACAGTATCTGGATTATGTGAATCATATGGAGGAGGAAGATCTGGATGTTATGAGTGAGTTCCTCGTAATGGCGGCAACTCTGATTCGTATTAAATCCAAAATGCTTCTTCCTAAAGTGACGGAAGATGACGAAGAGGAAGAAGATCCAAGAGACGAGCTTGTTCGAAGGCTGTTGGAATATAAGATGTACAAATATGCAGCAAGTGAGCTGAAGGATCTGGAGCTTGATGGTGCAAAGGCATTCTATAAAAAAGAAAGCATTCCTGCTGAGGTGAAGAATTTCAAGCCAGCAGTAGATACGGTTGCTTTGATCTCTGAATATGACATCAATCTGGAAAGGCTGAATGAGATTTTTAAGTCTGTGATGCGGAAACAGGTTGAAAAGGTAGATCCGATCCGTAGTAAGTTTAAGAACATTGAAAGAGAAGAAATCTCTCTGGAAGCTAAGATGGCTGAGATTCGGGAACAGGTTCGTGGACTTGCCGGAATTAACTTTCGGACGCTGCTTGAGATGCAGGCTTCAAGGTCGAACATTATAGTAACGTTTCTTGCAATCTTAGAGCTTATGAAAATCGGAGCGATCCAGATTCGGCAGGAAGAAATCTTTGGAGAGATCATCATTGATTCCCGGGATGACATTGAAACATATGAGTTGAACAGTTTTACTGTCAGCGCAGATAAAGAAGATACGAATGAGTCTGCTTCTGCAGAGGAAAAGCCGGACACGATTTAAGAGGCTGATAATGAAACGGATGAGACAAGACGAGGATAAAACAGGTATGGATAAGATAAAAGAGAACGAAGCAGCATATAATTTAAAAGAATATGACAGCGATAAGAGTAATGAGGAAGATGTATCCAGAACAGTTCAGGCAGATCTGTCAGATGCAGGTGAGCAAGATATGACGCCGGAGAATACAGAGAAACAGCCGGTTACTTATAAAGAATACAGTACAGAATATCTTGTATCTGCGGTTGAGGCTATACTGTTTTCCATCGGAGAATCTGTGTCGGTTGACAGATTGGCAAAGGCACTTGAGATGGAAATAAAAAAGCTGTCCAAACAGATGGAAGAGGTGCTTGCGATCTACAATCAGTCAGATCGTGGCATCAAGATGGTAGAACTTGAAAACGCTTATCAATTATGTACCAGAAATGAATACTACGATGTACTTACAAAGGTTGTCTGTACACCTAAGAAGCCGAATCTGACAGATGTACTTCTTGAAACCTTATCAATCGTAGCTTATAAACAGCCAATCACCAGACCGGAGATAGAGGCTATTCGAGGAGTTTCCTGTGCACATGCGATCAATAAGCTTATGGAATATGGATTAGTAGATGAGGTTGGACGGTTGGATGCTCCGGGACGACCGATTCTTTTTGGAACAACAGAAGAGTTTCTGCGAAGCTTCGGTGTTGCATCCACGGAAGAACTTCCGATGATCAGCCCGGATAAGATTGAGGATTTCAAGAAAGAAGCTCAGGAAGAGGCAAACGAGATCACACTTGGTTTGGATAATGAGTCATAAAGCAGCCGGATACGGAATATAATTTTATGAATAAAGAATATATCCGGTGATGATATGACTGAAATATATAAAAAATATTATAAAAAAAGAAATAAACCTGCGGGAAGAATGAAACAAAAAATTCCGGCAGGTTTTCTGTTTGCATGGTTTCTGACAGCAGCCGTGCTGCTTGGTTCCGTGATCCCTGTAAATGCGTTAAATATGCCTGTATGTCAGATACCATATTATCGAACGGAGGGCATCAGGCAGGATAATAATACCGGTCGGACTGCTTCAGAAGTGAAGCTCTCGGACAATGACCTTCATGCTTTATCAGCTATCCTGTTGGATGGAAAAAATGGCAGGGTGCTGTATGATAAAGCTGGTGAAGAGGTTCGGGCAAATGCCAGTACAACGAAGATTTTAACCTGTATCCTTGCGCTGGAATATGGTGATCCCGATGATATCGTTATAGTATCCTCTTATGCGGCAAAGATGCCGGATGTTCAGTTAAATATCAGAGAGGGTGAAGAATACCGGTTAAAAGATCTGCTTTATTCGCTGATGCTTGAAAGTCATAACGACAGTGCTGTTGCAATAGCTGAATATATTGGTGGAAGCGTTGAGGCATTTGCCGATCTGATGAACCGAAAAGCAATAGAAGTCGGTTGTACAAATACACATTTTATTACTCCTAATGGACTGGATGCAAAGGATGAATATGGGATTCACGGAACGACCGCAGAGGATCTTGCCCGGATCATGCGTTATTGTATCAGAGAGTCACCGAAACGGGAACAGTTTCTTGCTATAACAAGAACAGCTACATATTCCTTTACAAATGTAGGGGGAACGAGAAGCTTTAGCTGTTCCAATCATAATTCTTTTCTGAATATGATGGATGGAGCTTTGACCGGAAAAACGGGATTTACCGGATCTGCAGGATATTGTTATGTCGGAGCGTTGGAGAGGGATGGAAAAATACTGATCGTTGCCCTTCTTGGCTGTGGGTGGCCGGGAAATAAGACCTATAAATGGGCAGATACAAAAAAATTAATGAATTATGGACTGGCAAATTATCAGGAGCATGTAATTACTGATGATATACTTCAAAAGAATAAGATACCGGTTCTTTCGGATTCTGTTTATGGAACAATAAAAGAAGATACAGAGACAGTTGGCTGGGAATGTCATTTTTCGGAAACTCTGCTTTTGCGGACAGATGAACAGATCTCGGTTAAGTATCTGCTGCCTGAGTATCTGAAATGCCCGATATATGCAGGAATGCAGGCAGGTTCTGTGGTGTTGTTAATTGATGGGAAAGCATTTGCAATCTATCCGGTGACAATAACAGAAAATGTTCAAAGTGAATCTTTGTATGATTTCATGAAGGAATATGTAAAAGACTACATAGACAGGAATTTCTTCTGATTAGACTGTAATAATTCAGTAATCGGAAAGAGTATGATCTATAATAGATGACAGATGTAAGAAAGTCTATAAGGAGGATATAATTTGAGACAGTTTGTAATGATAGGCGGAGATATGCGTTGCCATTATCTGGCAGCATATTTAAAAGAACAGGGAGTATATGTTACAACATATAAAGTGCCAGACTGTGAGAATGAATACAGCAGCTGGCCAATGCTTTCTGAAGCTTTCAGAAATGACAGTACTGTTGAAGAAAGGGTATTGTTATTACCTGTTCCGGTTGCAAAAGACGGAATCCATATCAATGGATGTACAGAGCTTGCGATAGAAAATATTGCAGGGAGTCTTACAGCTTTTGATTTTGTATGCGGGGGAGTGCTCCCATCCGGGCTGACAGATGCCTGTACAGCAGCCGGCGTACCATATTATGATTATATGAAGGATGATTGTGTGGCGTTAAAGAACGCAGTTGCTACGGCGGAGGGGGCTATAGCTGAAAGCTTTATGATGAGTGATATTAATATTGAGAACAGCAAATGTCTTGTCACCGGATATGGAAGATGTGGCCGTGTGCTTGCACAGAAGCTCCTTCGTATGGGTGCTGAGGTAACGGTTACAGCCAGAAGTGTGGAAGCATGTTTTAAGGCGGCAATGGGAGACTGCCATACGATTCTGTTAGATCAGCTTGGCTCAGACAATAAGCTTGATCAGTTTGATTTTTGTTATAATACCATACCTGCGCCTGTATTAAATCGAGATATATTATCAAAGTTCCGACAAAATATAGTGATCCTTGATATCGCATCGATGCCCGGTGGAACAGATTTTTCCTATCTGGATGAAAGAGGGATAAGATACCGACACAGTCTGGGTATTCCGGGACGCTATTCACCGAAGACTTCGGGCGAGATCCTTGGAGAGGCGGTTCTGGGGTATCTGCTTTTTTAAGTCACATGTCATGATGTTCTGCATAATCTATAATAAACATAAAATTTCTCTGCAAAAGTAATTGTTTTATGAGTTAATTAAATAAAAAACTGACTACCTGCCGGGATATTGATTTTATGGAGTTCATATAGCATGGAAAGGATTATAGATATGAGTTTATCAGGGTGCAATTGCGGCGTTGCAATAACCGGTTCTTTTTGTACTTTTGATAAAGTAAAGATAGAGATAGAGGAAATGACAAAAATGGGAATATCGGTGTATCCGATCTTTTCTGATCGTTCGGCGACATACGACACCAGATTTGGTAAAAGTGATGAATTTGTAAAAGACATTCAGAGGATTACAGGGAAGAAGGGAATATTTACGATTCAGGAGGCAGAACCGATCGGTCCTAAGGCATATCTGGATGTATTGGTGATCGCCCCATGTACCGGAAATACACTCGCAAAGCTGTGTAACGGTATAACGGATTCTCCTGTGCTGATGGCAGCAAAGGCACATATCAGGAATAATAAACCACTGATCATCAGCATATCGACAAATGATGCTATGGGAATGAATTTTAAGAATATCGGAATGCTTATGAATATGAAAAATATTTATTTTGTTCCTTTTTATCAGGATGATCCTGTAAAGAAACCGAATTCCCTGATCGGAAAACTGTCTATGATACCGGATACGATAGAGGAGGCTTTAAAGGGGAAGCAGATTCAGCCGGTGTTATGTGACAAATAAAAATGAGGGCTTGTTCCCTTGCTGCTATGCATAATGCTCTATATATTACTCGACTCACTTCATTTCTATTCGACTCGCACACCTGTTTGTCAGCAGTCGCCCAAACTCACCCTAACGGGTTCAAACATGGGCTTGGTGCTGACAGCTAGTGCAAGTCTCATAACGAAATTACATGAATGTCGAAGTAATATATAGAGCATTATATTATTGTCAGCAGGGCACAAGCCTTTATTTACTTTATAGGAGGTTCGTTTTTATAAGATAAATAATCTGCTGGAAAAGGGGCGATAGAGTATCGGGTATTTTGGAGTTCTGGTATATAAGATATAAACACCCACCGGCTGGTGGGTGTTATGATCAGAATTCGATGGAGATCCGGTATTCTTTCAACCAGTAGTTGATCTGTAATAAGTACGCCATCATCTGTGGACCTGCCATCAACTGACCATACCAAGGCTTTCCGTAATCTTTCGGTGATTCCAGAAACTGCAGAACTGCTTTTTTTTCCAGAAATCGGTTGACAGGGCTTGTAGGATCATCAATCACTTCTCTTAAGCGGTCGGCAAGGATCGTTTCATAAAGCGGGTTATATGTCTTTGGATACGGACTTTTCTTTCGAAACAGGATCTCGTTTGGCACGAGATTCACGGCAGCATGGCGGAGCAGACTTTTTTCGGTCTGATTTCTGTATTTGTATTTCCACGGAACATTGAAGACATATTGCAGAAGATGAATATCCGCAAATGGTACTCTGGCTTCCAGACCATTATACATACTGGTACGATCCATACGGTCAAGCAGGGTCTGCATAAACATCCGGATGTTCATATAGCCAATCCGGCGGCGGGATTTCTCGATATCTGATTCTTCCGGCAGAACCGGAATCTCCGAGATGATCTGGTGGTAAAGATTTTTCACATAGTCATCCATCTGTAAGGCATCTGCAAACTCCGGATCTAACAGCTGCTTTCTCGGTGTGAGATCGATCATCCATGGAAATGTATCGGATGCAAGCAGATCTTCCCGGTAGAACCATGGATAACCACCGAATATCTCGTCTGCACATTCGCCGGTTAGGACAACCTTATTGTGTTCGGACACCAGTTTACAGAAATACAATAACGAAGAGTCGACATCTGCCATAGTTGGTTGATCTCTCGACAGAACCGAGTCATAGAGAAGATCGGCAAGTTCCTCCATATTACAGGTTAAGTAGTGATGGGAGGTTCCGAGATAGGATACCATCTGATCGACATAAGGACGATCCTGTTCCGGCTGAAAGGCATTTGATTTGAAATAACGTGCATTATCTGTAAAGTCAAAGGAATAGGTATCAAGCACCTGTCCGCGTTCTTTTAATTCATTTGCACAGACAGCACTTACGATCGAGGAATCGATGCCTCCTGACAGGAAGGTACAGATTGGAACATCGGATACAATCTGTCGTTTGATCGCATTTTTAAGAAGATCGGCAGTCTTCTCGATCGTTGTTTCGTAATCGTCGGTATGAGGCATGCTCTTTATTCGGAAATAGCAGATCGTGGATTGACCGAAACGATCGTACCGCAGATAATATCCTGGCTTGATTTCATTTATTCCTTTAAATACGCCACAGCCCGGAGTTTTGGACGGCCCAATGGCGAAGATCTCACATAAGCCTTTTTTATCCAGTCTAGGAAATGTGCCGGGATAACAGAACAGTGCCTTTCGCTCTGAGGCAAATACCAGCGTTTCGTCAGACAGAAAAGTATAGTAAAGTGGTTTTACCCCGAACGGATCACGGTAAAGGAAGATGGACTGCTCCATATGGTCATAGATCGCAAATGCAAAAATACCATTTACCTTTTCTACAAAATCAGGTCCGTAGTATATGTAGGAGAGCAGCAGAACTTCGGTGTCCGATGTTGTGGTAAAACTGTATCCATGTGAGGTAAGAGGCTGCTTTAATTCATCTGTATTATAGATCTCACCATTAAATACAATCGTAAAGCTTCTGCCTGCGACCGTACGGGTCATTGGTTGGATTCCGGCCTTGATATCACGGATGGATAATCTGGTATGCGACAGACCGCAGGTATCCGTCAGAAGGATACCGTCATCATCCGGCCCGCGGTGTTTTTGTTTTATGTTCATGTCAGATAGAATATTTTGAAAATGATTTTCTGCTTCGGTATATCTGCCATGTACATTATAGAATCCAGAGATAGAACACATAGCTAACTCACTTCATATTTTTCGTATAATTGTATGAGAAGTATTTGGTTATTATTCCTAAATAACACGTTGACTTTTTTTCTCATTTATGCTAAAGTAACAACAGTTTATATGTCAAATGCAATGACAAGGAGGAGTACATACAGGACCGGCTCCCAGAGAGAAGATGGTGGTGAGAATCTTCAGCTAGGATGTATGGAAGTAGCCTTCGAGCAGTGGACTGAAAAGCATAATTTCTTATGAAGTGCTAAGTAGGATTCAACGGATTTCCCCGTTACAGGAAAACGATATGACACAGGTAAAACTTGCAAGTATCGGATAAGAGCAGGAAGAACCTGAATTTAGGTGGTACCACGGATATGATTATTCGCCCTAAGCTGATATACGGCTTAGGGCTTTTTTAATGGATGTGAAAAAGCTCTTTTAGGAAATTTATATGAATGAAATTAAAGGAGGATATAGGTTATGGAGATTAATGGAGCACAGATGTTTGTAAAAGCATTACAGGAAGAACATGTTGATACACTGTTTGCCTATCCGGGTGGAACAGCGATCGACTTATTTGACGCATTATATGATGCGGAAGGAATCGATATGATCCTTCCAAGACATGAACAGGCACTTGTTCATGCGGCAGATGGATATGCAAGATCAACAGGGAAGGTTGGTGTATGCTTGGTTACCAGCGGTCCCGGTGCAACCAATCTGGTTACAGGAATTGCAACAGCAAACTATGACAGTGTTCCACTTGTATGTTTTACCGGACAGGTACCGATGAATCTGATCGGTAACGATGCCTTTCAGGAGGTTGACATTGTAGGTATCACGAGAAGTATTTGTAAGTATGCGGTAACAGTCAGAAAGAGAGAAGATCTGGCAAGAATTATCAAGAATGCATTCTATATCGCAAGAACCGGTAAGCCGGGTCCGGTACTGGTTGATATACCGAAGGATATCCAGTTGGCAATGGGTTCGGATGAATATCCGGATGAGGTAAATATCAGAGGATATAAGCCGGCTGAAGGCGTACATTCTGGTCAGCTTAAGAAGGCTCTGGCAGAATTAAATCGTGCAAAAAAACCGGTATTTTTGATCGGCGGTGGTGTAAATATCGCGCATGCAAGAAAAGAAATGCAGGAATTATGTGAATTGACAGGAATCCCTGTTGTTACTACGATCATGGGTAAGGGAGCAATTCCGACGGACCATCCTTTATATGTTGGTAATATCGGAATGCATGGAAATCTTGCATCCAATAAAGCAATCATGGAATGTGATGTCTTGTTCTCGATCGGAACCAGATTCAATGATCGTATCACCGGTACGATCGACACATTTGCAAAGAATGCAAAGATCATACATATCGATATCGACGCAGCATCAATCTCCAGAAATATCGAGGTAGACATCCCGATCGTAGCAGATGCAAAGCTTGCGATTACAAAGATGTTAAAATATGCAAAGAAATTAGATATAAGCGATTGGGTAGATGAGATCATGGAAGTGAAGAGACAGTATCCGATCAACATGAATTCTTATAAAGGTGTTACACCGGAGAAGATCATTAAGACCATTAATGAGATGTATGACGATCTCATCATTACAACCGATGTAGGGCAGAATCAGTTATGGACAACACAGTATATCGCACTTGGCGGAGAGAACCAGCTCTTAACCTCCGGTGGCCTTGGTACGATGGGATATGGACTTCCTGCTGCCATCGGTGCCAAGATCGGTAATCCGGATAAAAATGTTATCTGTATTTCCGGTGACGGTGGTGTGCAGATGAATATTCAGGAGATGGCGACTGCGGTTGCACAGGAGCTTCCGATCACAATCTGTATCTTAAATAACGGTTATCTTGGAAATGTACGTCAGTGGCAGGAGTTGTTCTTCAACAAGCGTTACAGCAGTACATGTCTGCGATACAGAAAGAGCTGTAATCATGACTGTCAGAATCCGGACAAATGCTGTCCGAAATATACACCGGATTTTGTAAAACTGGCGGAAAGCTATGAGGCACTTGGAATCCGTGTTACAAAGGAAGAAGAGATCAAGGCAGCATTTGAGCAGGCAAAGGCAAATACAAAGGGACCTACAGTTATAGAGTTCTATATTGATCCGACTGCAAATGTATTCCCGATGGTTCCGGGCGGTAAGTCATTAAATGATATGATCATGGATTGTTAAGGAGGATGGACATATGAGTGAAAAGAAAAGATGGATATGTTTATATGTTGAAAACGAAATAGGTGTACTTGCAAGGATTTCCGGCCTTTTTTCAGGCAAATCGTATAATCTGAACAGCCTGACAGTTGGTGAGACAGAGGATACGACTATATCCAGAATGACAATCAGTTTTACAAGCGATGATCGTATTTTTGAGCAGGTAAAGAAGCAGTTAAACCGTAGTGTGGAAGTAATCAAGGTGGTTGATTATACAGATATTCCGATTCATAATAAAGAGATTTTGTTTATTAAGGTCAAGGAATGTAATACGGATGATAAGGATGAGGTATTCCGCATTGCAAATGCATTTAATTTTAGAATTACCGACTACGATAAAAAGAATATTCTGGTAGAGTGTTTACAGACAGAGAATCAGAATAATGATGCGATCAAATTATTCAAACAGAGTTTTCCGAACCGAATCGAGGTCGTTCGAGGGGGAAGTGTTGCTGTAGAAGCAATCAGTATGTCAGAACGTTAAAGGGGAAAAAGATTATGAGATTTCTGATTCAAAGAGTGAATCATGCAAGTGTAACAGTAGATGATAAAGAGGTCGGAAAGATCGGAAAAGGTCTGCTGGTATTTGTAGGTGTATTCGAAGAAGATACAGAAGAAGTTGCAGATAAATTGATCCGTAAACTGCTGGGGCTTCGTATATTTGCAGACGAAAATGGTAAGACAAATCTTTCTCTTACAGATGTAAAAGGTGAGCTTCTGATCGTATCACAGTTTACTTTATGTGCAGACTGCAGGAAAGGAAATCGTCCTTCTTTTACAAAGGCGGGTAACCCCGATAAGGCAAATAAGTTATATGAATATATCCTGTCTGTCTGTAGAGAGAAGAATACTGTTACGGAAAGCG
Organism: Clostridium sp. BIOML-A1; assembly: GCF_009874105.1. Lineage (NCBI taxonomy): Bacteria > Bacillati > Bacillota > Clostridia > Eubacteriales > Clostridiaceae > Clostridium > Clostridium sp. BIOML-A1. The sequence goes on from NZ_WWTL01000002.1 coordinate 39,226, forward strand.
GCGTTTTCGGTGCGGATATGAGAGTGGATCTGTCTAATGACGGACCGTTTACAATTCTGCTTGATAGTCAAGAAATGTAAAAGAATACATGAAAATAGCTTAGACTTGAATATCTTTCATGAAAAATTGTAAATTTTTTTAAAAACATACGATTATTTCTTGAAAAACATACAAAGAATTAATATAATTGAGTTTAGGTTATGTTAAAAAAACACGAAAAGGAGAAGCACTATAATGTTAACAAAGGAAAGCATTGAAGAAAAGACCTTTAAAAAGGGACTTTTTGGTTATAATAAAGATGAAGTAAATTCATTTATGAGAGAAGTATCGGATGAGTTTGCTTCATTACAGGCAAAATATGATGCAGCTGCAGCAGAAAATGAACTGGCTCAGAATTCTCTCAGAGAGAATAGTGTAAAGATCTATGAATTAGAGAAACAGCTGGAGCAGGCTGCTCCGGGTTCCAAAAAGGAACAGAATGCAGCAAACAATGAAGCCAACAGAATCATTAACGATGCAAAGAAGCGTGCAAATGAAGTCCTTTCAAATGCAAAGGCAGAGCTTGCAAAGTTAAAAGCAGAGATGGAAGAGATTAAGGCAAATGGTGGTGTTGCAACAGCAACAGCAGGTACTGCTTCATCCATTAATGAGGATGCGTTAGAAGCTGATCCTATTACTAAGCTGAAGATGAAGTCCCAGACAACAAATGAACCTCAGAAGTTAAAGATGAAGCCAAAGGAAGAACCGAAAGAGGAAAGCAAGCCACAGGCATTTGCAGGTAAGAGTGCTGTAACAGAGGATGAAGAAGATGAAGTAATTGTAGGAGAAATCGAAGAAGGCGTTAAGCGTAATCAGGTTCTGATCGGTGATGGCGACGAGGAAGACGATTTCGAGTTCTTATAAAGCGGGTTTGTTTATATGACATACAGGGAATGTCTTGATTATTTTAATGAATTATCCTTGCATAAGAATATAGATGGATTAAAGGATGATACGTATTTCCAGTTTGATGTTATTGGACGTGATAGCGGGCATTTTTACATTCATTTGAAAGATGATACATTTGAGGTCGCTTCGGGGGAATATAAGCAACGAAATGTTCAGTTTATCGTTACAGTATCCTGCCTGGAGAAAGTAATAAATGGAGTGATGGATCCGATTTATGCATATGCAACCGGAAAATTGAATATTACCGGAGATGTGTCGTTAGGTAGAAATTTTCTATCACGCATCATAAAGGATTAAAAAAGGAACCTGCCAGTTGTTATTTGGCAGGTTCCTTTTTATCATACATATAATTGTTATTAAAAAGAAATTTCATATTCTTTTATCGTTTTTTATAACAGATCTGCAACTTCTTTTAAGAGACGTTCTGTCTTTTCCCATCCGAGACAAGGGTCTGTGATGGATTTGCCATAGCATCCTCCGCCAACCGGCTGATTACCATCTTCGATATAACTTTCAACCATAACACCTTTTACAAGTTCTTTGATATCAGGATCATAATTGCGGCTGTGGATAACCTCTTTTACGATTCTTGGCTGCTCATCGAATTTTTTGCCTGAATTGTTATGATTTGCATCAACGATACATGAATGATTTACCAGATTGAACTTCTGGTATGATTCATATAAAAGACGCAGATCTTCGTAGTGGTAGTTTGAGATGGAACGACCGTGTTTGTTTAATGCACCTCTTAAGATACAATGGGTCAGTGGGTTTCCGTCTGTGTGGGCTTCCCATCCGGAATATAAGAAAGTATGCGGATGCTGTCCGGCAAGACAAGAATTCATCATAACAGTATAATCACCACTGGTTGGATTCTTCATGCCAACCGGAATGTCCATTCCACTTGCCGTTAATCTGTGCTGCTGATCCTCAACGGAACGTGCACCGATCGCTACATAGGATAAGATGTCGTCAACATATTGCCAGTTCTCGGAATAGAGCATTTCGTCTGCTGCTGTGAGTCCGGTTTCTTTGATCGCGCGGATATGCATTTTACGAATCGCATATAAACCTTCTAACATATCAGACGCCTTATTCGGATCCGGCTGATGTAACATCCCTTTGTATCCATCACCCGTTGTTCTTGGTTTGTTCGTATATATACGTGGAATTACAAGAATTTTATCTTTGACCTGTTCTGCAACCTTTGCCAGTCTGTTCTGATAGTCGCATACAGCATCTTCGTTATCAGCGGAACATGGACCAATTATAAATATAAATCGCTTGTCTTCTCCGGTAAAAATTTTTCTGATCTCTTCGTCTCGTTTTGCTTTAATGTCTTTGAGTTCCTGTGAGAGAGGATATAATTCTTTGATCTCTTCACCGGTTGGTACTCGTTTAACCAATTTCATACTCATTGATTTTCCTCCTGTTATAATTTGTCCAGTTAATAAATGACGAAAGTGTCATTATTTATTAAATTACCGCATATTGCGCATAATTCTGTAGTATTATAGCAGAATATAATTAATTATGAAAGAAAAATATCAACACAAACATTCTTTATTCATTTTTTTAAGCATAAATTGTATAAATGAACAGATTAGAGGGATGTTATTGAAACGGGTTAAAATGGGAAAGAGGGTAGGCAGAGCATTTATAGGTATGGTTCTTGGAATAGCACTTGTAGTCGGACATACCGACCGATCGGTAATATATAGTGTTGCTGAGCCAGAGGTGGTAACTGAGGAAAACGTACAGGAAGAACCGCTTACAGATGAAGCCGTAACAAATGGAACTGTAACAGATAGAACAGCAACAGATGAAATAGCGACAGATCAGTCCGGACTTCAATTGGAATCACCATTCTGTATCCTTATGGAAGCAACAACAGGAACGGTATTATATGAGAAAAATGCAGACGAGGCAAGGAAACCTGCATCCGTCACAAAGGTAATGACGCTGCTTCTGGTTTTTGAGGCAATGAAGGCAGGCGATTATCAGATGTCTGATATTGTAACTGTGAGTGAACATGCAGCTTCTATGGGTGGTTCACAATGTTTCTTTGAAACCGGTGAACAGCAGACGGTTGAAGATATGATAAAATGTATCATTATTGCATCAGGAAACGATGCGGCAGTTGCTATGGCAGAATTCACGGCAGGAAGCGAGGAAGCCTTTGTTCAGAGAATGAATGACAGGGCAAAGGAACTTGGAATGGAGCATACACATTTTGTCAATGCCTGTGGACTGGATGCAGATGGACATGAGACATCGGCAAGAGACATTGCAATTATGTCCAGACAGTTAATTGATGAACATCCTGAGATCCTGAAATATTCCGGTATCTGGATGGATTCGATCATACATAAAACCGCAAGGGGCGAGTCAAGATTTGACCTTGCTAATACAAATAAATTCCTTAATATATACACTGGGGCGACCGGGCTTAAAACTGGATATACGGCGACAGCCAAATACTGTATGTCGGCGACGGCGAACAGAAACGGCATTACATTGATCGCAGTTATCATGGGAGCTGAAACAAAGGATATCAGAAATAAAGAGGTCTGCAAGCTATTCGATTATGGATATGCAAACTGCAATCTGTATAAAGATGAAAATGTACTTGACACCCGCAGCGTTTCTATAGAAAATGGTATCAGTGACGAACTGGCGATTGAAAGTGCATCGGACTTCTCATCCGTTCTGCTTCGCGGAGAAAAGGCAGATGATGTGAAGAAGACACCGATTCAGGAAGAGACGCTTACAGCACCGATCAACAAAGGAGACGTGATTGGAAAAATGGAATATTCGATCAATGGCCGTGTACTTGGTTCAGTTGAGATTGTTGCTGCAGAAAATATAAAGAAAATGACGTTTGGCTATAGTTTTAAAAAAGTATTATATCTTGCCTTTCGTTCCTAGAGGAAGAGGAAATGTTATTCAATATTATCAGTATCATCTGTATATTTGCGCTTATCTGTCTGTTCGCAGTTCTGATTGAAAGCAGACGGGAGAATCACATGCTTTCGGTATCTCATTATACGATCACGGATAAAAGAATCAAAAAGTCTGCTACATTTGCGATGATCGCAGATCTTCATAATGCGGAATTCGGAGATAAAAATGAGGAGCTCATAAAAGAGATAAAAAAGATTGCTCCTGATGCAGTTTTGATCGCAGGAGATGTTATAGTCGGAAAGAAAGATGTCGGTTCGGGTGTTGCGATAGACCTTCTGCAAAAGCTTGGAAGTGAATTCCCTGTTTATATTTCAAAGGGAAATCATGAGATGCGAACCAGTTTATATACAGAGCAGTATGGAGATATCTGGGAAAATCTATATGAACAGACAAAGGATTATGTTCAATGGCTTATAAATGAGGAAATGATTCTGACATCTGAAAATATCCGGGTGGTGGGGCTTGACATGGATGCGGCTTATTACAGAAGATTCCGGCTTCTGAAGATGGAGACGGACTATCTGGTGGAGCTTCTTCCGACGAGACATCAGGATGCATATACGATATTACTTGCGCATAACCCGGATTATTTTTCGGTTTATGCGGAATGGGGAGCAGATCTGGTGTTATCCGGTCATGTACACGGGGGCATGATCATACTTCCGTTTTTTGGGGGAGTGATATCACCGATGGTACGGCTGTTTCCGAAATATTACCGGGGTATGTATGAATATCGCAATAAAAAAATGATCTTAACAGGTGGACTTGGTGGTCATACTTTAAAGTTTCGGGTCAATAATAAACCGGAGATATGCGTGATCCATTTGGAAGGAGAATAACAGGGGAAGATTATGAGTGAGGAAAACAAAGAAGTAGAGCAGATAGAGAGCAAAGCCGTCAAAGATGCAGAACAAACAGAATGCGAAGCGGATAAAGAGGCAACACAAATAGAGACTAAAGAAGAGCAAACAGAAAACAGCGCAGACAAAGAAGAGAATGAGGCAGGCAAAGAGGCTGGGCAGATGGAGATTGAAACTGAAGCAGACCAAGAGACAGACCAGGCGGAGGCTGAAGAAATAGAAACAAAAGACCAGCCGGAGGTTGCTGCCACGGCTGCTGCTATACCATCGGATGTCTTTGTCGATAAGAGTGTCTATGAACAGATCGATAAACGAAAAAAAGGAAAAAAGATCGCTGCGATTATATCAATTTCTGTGGGCGGAGTTATTTTACTTTGTTATCTTACATTGTCGATCTGGTTTAGCTTCCATTTTAACAAGAATACATATATTGACGGACAGAATGTATCCTATCATACAGTAAAATCCGTAAAAAACACGATCGATACATATATGAGTGGATATACTTTAAGCGTAAACGGCAGAGAACATGCATCATTTGTGATCCGTCCGGAAGATATCGATATGACGATACAGGCAGTTTCCAATGAGAAAAGCATTAAGAAGAAGCAAAATGGCTTTCTGTGGTTTTTATATCTGAATAATAAGCGGAAAGATTATAAAACCAGTTATGAGGTAACCTATGATAAGGAAAAACTGTATCAATTTTTAAAAGATCAGGACTGTATGCAGGAAAAGAATATGGAAAAACCAAAGAATGCCTATGTAGCAGTTGATAAGAGCGAGGCGGTTATCATACCAGAGACAGAAGGCAGTTATCTGGATACAGATAAGGTTCATGAAGTGATAGAAACGGCGCTTGAACAGGTGAAAGCTACTACAGACCTTGATAAAGAAGCGTGTTACGAGAATGCAGAGATCACGGCAGACAGTAAGGAGATTGCAGACCGGAAAAAAGCACTGGAAACATATCTTACGGTTCAGATCGACTACAGCATTGATCGTGTATCATGGACGCTTGATGCATCAACATTTGGCAGCTGGCTCTATTATGATAACGGAAAATGGAAGTTCAAAAAGAAATCGGTTCAGGCATATGTGAGACAGCTTGCAGAGACATATGATACAGTCGGAACAACGAGAACCTTTCAGACTTATACAGGAAGATATGTAGAAGAAACAGGCAATCGTTATGGATGGGCAATTGATGTAGAAGCGGAGACAAAGGGCTTGCGGGAAGCACTTGCAAGTGGGAAATCACAGGAGCGTACACCGGAGTTTTCCCAGACGGGAGCAGCATATAACAAATACGGGGATATCGGTTATTCTTATGTAGAGGTCGATCTGTCGAACCAGCATGTATATTTGATCATAGATGGAAAATTGGTTGAAGATTCTCCCTGTGTAACAGGTTGTGTAAAGAAAGGACATGGTACACCGGATGGGTTATATTCGATCACATATAAAGAATCACCTTCTGTTTTAAGAGGAGAGGATTATGAGACAAAGGTCAATTTCTGGATGCCTTTTAATCGTGGAATCGGGCTTCATGATGCGACATGGCGTGATAAGTTCGGCGGAGACATTTATTATTCCAGCGGTTCGCATGGCTGCGTTAATCTGCCATATCAGAAAGCCGCGGTTATTTATGAGAATATCTATGCCGGGATGCCTGTAATCTGCTACTATTAGTTTTAAGTGTTACCATTGTATGACCATGCCCGGTGAAAAGGCATCAGAAAGTATCATAAAAAATAGTTGTATATTTTGTGTATTAATGGTATTATAGCAAAGTCATAGGAAAAAGGAGATATACCCAAGTGGCTGAAGGGTCCGCTCTCGAAAAGCGGTAGGTCGGGCAACCGGCGCGAGAGTTCAAATCTCTCTATCTCCGTTTTATGAAAATAAGCTGACATTCAGATGGGTGTCAGCTTTTTTACCATATGGATATATGGGAAAACTCAGAATTATGTATTTCAGAGACTGGGTACAGGTGAGCTGCAGCATTAGGATAAGGAGATGTTGTTTATGTATGATGAGGCTGTTCGTTATATCACTGACAAAATAAAGATGAAGCCGGAGATAGGGATTGTACTTGGAAGCGGACTGGGCGATGCATTTACCATGGATGATCCTGTGTATGTTTATTATAAAGAGATTCCGGGTTTTCCTGTTTCGACGGTTGCCGGTCATAAGGGACGGTTTATATTTGGTTATTCCTGTGGAAAGCCGATTGTTGTCATGCAGGGAAGAGTTCATTACTATGAGGGATATTCCATGCAGGATGTCGTGAAGCCGATCCGGCTGATGGGGCTTCTAGGAATACGGTGGCTGATCCTTACCAATGCGGCGGGAGGAATCAGTGAAGAGCTGGCACCGGGAGATATCATGATCATTTCGGATCAGATATCAAGCTTTGTTCCATCTCCGTTGATTGGAAGAAATATAGATGAGTTTGGCGTCAGATTCCCGGATATGAGCCATATATATGATAAAGAAAAAATACAGATAAGCAGGAAAGTATTTGAGCAGATTGGACTTCATGTTGTGGAAGGAACCTACATTCAGGCGACCGGTCCGCAATATGAAACACCGGCTGAGATAAGGATGTTTCAGTTGCTCGGCGCAGATGCGGTCGGCATGAGTACAGCATGTGAGGCAATCGCGGCCTGCCATATGGGAATCCGTGTATCCGGTTTTTCGGCAATTTCAAATAAAGCGGCAGGACTTGGTGCTGAATTAAAGCATGAGGATATTCTGGATCGCAGTAAGGAGATGTCTGATAAAATGAGCAGACTCCTTACAGAATTGATCGAAAGTTATAGTGATGGCACAGAATAAAATATTCCGATCATTTGATGAAAAGTGATAATCAGTCATTTATAAGCGGATATGGATTAATTAGAATGGATATGAGGTGCGAAAAGAATGGATGTAAAGATATATACAGATGGTGCAGCGAGAGGTAATCCGGACGGACCGGGCGGATATGGTACGGTTATCCAGTTTATTGATGGAAAAGGAACGCTCCATGAACGGGAATTTTCACAGGGCTATAATAAGACTACAAATAACCGCATGGAGCTTATGGCAGCTATTGTTGGTTTAGAAGCATTGATAAAACCCTGTAATGTGGAATTATATTCAGATTCCCAGTATCTTGTAAAGGCATTTAATGAAGGCTGGATATGGGGCTGGATCAAGAAGGGCTGGAAACGTGGCAAGAATGAACCGGTAAAGAACCGGGATCTGTGGGAACGACTGTTAAAAGCAAAAGAACCGCATACAGTAACCTTTCACTGGGTAAAGGGACATGCAGGACATCCGATGAATGAACGATGTGATATGCTTGCAACGACAGCGGCAGACGGAGATAACAAAATAGACGACGAAGGTGTGATAACGAATGAATAAACACGAATTTAGACAACTGTTCAATGAGAAAATACTGATCTTAGATGGAGCAACCGGAACAAATCTGATGAATGCAGGCATGCCGCTTGGTGTATGTCCGGAAAAATACATACTGGAGCACAAAGAAGTTATGCTGGAACTTCAGACGTCGTATCTGAATGCAGGCACAGATATCTTATATGCTCCGACATTTACCTGTAATCGTTTAAAGCTTCGTGAATATGGACTGGAGAATGATCTCTATCAGATGAATATGGATCTGGTAGCTCTGTCAAAGCAGGCCGTTGCTGAGTGCGGGCATGGTTATGTCGCAGGCGATCTTACCATGACAGGTGAGATGTTATATCCGATGGGAAAACTTCAGTTTGAAGAGTTGGTTGATATCTATAAAGAACAGATCAAAGTTCTTGTTGAGGCGGGCTGTGATCTTCTGGTTGTAGAAACTATGATGAGCCTTGCCGAAACCAGAGCTGCTGTGATCGCTGCAAATGAGATCTGTGATCTCCCTGTCATGGCGAGCCTTACATTTAACGAGGACGGAAGAACCTTATATGGAACGGATCCGGTAACCGCGGTCAATGTATTACAGAATCTTGGCGTGGACGCGATAGGTGTAAACTGTTCCACAGGACCGGACAAGATGACAGAGCTTGTGGCTGCCATGAAAGAGGTAGCATTTGTTCCCGTATTTGCGAAGCCGAATGCCGGTATGCCTGAACTTGTGGATGGTAAAAGTGTATATGCCATGACACCGGAAACCTTTGCAGAAGATATGAAGATGATCATAGAAGCAGGAGCCGGTATGGTCGGCGGCTGCTGCGGAACAACTCCTGCCCATATCAAAGCACTTTCTGATATGGCAAAGACAATGGATATTCCTGAGATATCAGACAAGAAAGAACGTTTGCTATCATCAGAACGCATGACAAGACAGATCAGTCTGGATGGTCCTTTTATGGTGGTCGGAGAACGTATCAATCCAACCGGTAAGAAGAAACTGCAGGCAGAGCTTCGGGAAGGAGTTCTCGATACTGTTATGACGATGGCGGAAGAACAGATGGAAAAGGGTGCATCAATCCTTGATATCAATGTCGGCATGAATGGTATTGATGAGAAAGAAATGATGGTAAGGGTTGTATATGAGGTGTCACAGGCAGTGAACCTTCCGTTATGTATCGATTCCAGTAACCCTGCTGTTATCGAAGCGGCACTTCGTATCTATCCGGGACGTGCACTTGTGAATTCTGTATCTCTGGAAAAGGTAAAAATGCAGGAGATCCTTCCGTTAGTCAGAAAATATGGTGCGATGTTCATTCTGCTTCCGCTTTCTGATGAGGGACTTCCGAAAGACAGTGCTGAAAAAGAAGGCATCATACATACAGTTCTGGATACTGCATATAAGATGGGCTTTCAGAAAGAGGATATTGTAGTCGATGGTCTGGTTGCGACAGTCGGAGCAGAGAAAGCTGCTGCTGTCAACTGCCTGAAAACAATCCGTTATTGTCATGATATGGGGCTTGCTACGATATGCGGACTTTCGAATATCTCATTTGGATTGCCGGAGCGAATGTTTGTAAATGCAGCTTTTCTTACGATGGCGATCCAGAATGGTCTTACGATGGCAATTGCAAATCCGTCACAGACAATGCTTATGAATATGGCATATGCATCGGATATGCTTCTTAACAAAGACGAAGGAGATATCCGGTATATCCAGAATGTAAAACCTCTCGGGATCACAACGGCTGCACCTGTACAGAATGGAGGCAGTCAGGAGGATGAAAAAGAAAAAAGTGTTATCTACACAGATGTTGTAAAAGGAAATAAAAGAAATATTTCAGAAGATGTCAAAAAAGAACTGGAACAGGGGATAGATCCGCAGAAGATTATTGATGATGAGCTGATTCCGGCAATTAACCGTGTTGGAAAATTATTTGAACAGAAAAAATACTTTCTGCCACAGTTAATCGCAAGCGCAGAGACGATGGAGCTTGCGATCAATCAGATCACACCACTTATCGTACGAGAGGATGATGGAAAGGCAATGCCTGCGATCGTGGTTGCTACCGTAGAGGGAGATATCCATGATATTGGAAAGAATCTGGTTGTCTTGATGCTACGAAACTACGGATTCCCGGTTATCGATCTTGGAAAGGATGTACCTGCGGATGTGATCGTAGATGCAGCTATAGAAAATGATGCCAAGGTCATCGGACTTTCGGCACTGATGACAACAACCATGATGAAAATGGTGGATGTCGTTGAACTGGTAAAAGAAAAAAATCTGGATATTAAGGTCGTTATCGGCGGAGCCGTTATCACGGAGAGCTTTGCCGAGGAGATCCATGCAGACGGTTATTCAGAGGATGCGGCAGAATGTGTTCAGGTTGTAAAAAGATTGCTTGATATTGAGTAATTCTTCGTTGACAATAATTGACAAGATAACTATAATAAAACAAGGATTTGTGCTGTATTGATTATACAGCCGTTTCATAGGTTTGAAAGGTGGTACTTATTGATGGATAATATAGTTTTGTCACTTCTTGTAGATAATACATCAGGTGTACTGAGCAGAGTTTCAGGTTTATTCAGCCGCAGAGGTTATAATATCGACAGCGTTACGGTAGGTGTTACAGAGAATCCTGCATATTCCAGAATGACTGTAGCAGTAAGCGGAGATAATGCAAGTCTGAGCCAGATCAAGAAACAGTTGAATAAGCTCGAGGACGTCGTAGAGATCGTTGAACTGGAGCCGGGCAAATCAGTATGCAGAGAGCTTGTACTCGTAAAGGTGAGAAGTGATAAGGATACCCGTCAGGATATCATGTCCATTGCAAATATATTCCGAGCAAACATCGTTGATGTTTCAAAAGGTTCCATGATCATTGAGCTAACAGGCGCAACCTCGAAGTGTGAAGCATTTCTCGGACTGTTAGATGGATTTGAGATCATTGAACTGGTTCGTACCGGCCTGACAGGACTGGTGAGAGGTCAGCGTCAGGATTAATCATGCGCACCTTGTTTAACTATTGATAGATTGATTGCAGTTATGCAGTTAATTATTATAAAGAAGTCATTTATATCAGGAGGACAAAATAATGGCAGAAGCAAAAATTTATTATCAGGAAGACTGTAATTTATCATTACTGGACGGACAGACAATCGCTATTATCGGTTATGGTTCACAGGGACATGCACATGCCCTTAACTTAAAGGAATCAGGCTGTAACGTAATTATCGGTCTTTATGAAGGAAGTAAGTCTTGGGCAAAGGCTGAAGCACAGGGATTTGAAGTATATACAGCTGCAGAAGCTGCTAAGAAAGCAGACATTATCATGATTCTTATTAATGATGAGTTACAGGCTGATATGTACAAGAACGATATCGAGCCAAACCTTGAAGAAGGCAATATGTTAATGTTTGCGCATGGTTTCAATATCCACTTCGGAACAATCGTTCCACCTAAGAATGTTGATGTAACTATGATCGCTCCTAAGGCACCTGGTCACACAGTACGTTCTGAGTATCAGGCAGGAAAGGGTACACCTTGTCTTGTAGCTGTAGAGCAGGATTACACAGGAAAGGCTCTTGACAGAGCATTAGCTTATGCACTTGGTATCGGCGGAGCTCGTGCCGGCGTTCTTGAGACAACATTCAGAACAGAGACTGAGACAGACCTCTTCGGTGAGCAGGCAGTTCTTTGCGGTGGTGTATGTGCACTTATGCAGGCTGGTTTCGAGACACTTTGCGAAGCTGGTTACGATCCAAGAAATGCATACTTTGAATGTATCCATGAGATGAAGCTGATCGTAGATCTGATCTACCAGTCAGGCTTCAAGGGAATGAGATATTCTATCTCAAATACTGCTGAGTATGGTGATTATGTAACAGGCCCTAAGATCATTACAGAAGATACAAAGAAGGCTATGAAGAAAGTCCTTTCTGATATTCAGGATGGTACATTTGCTAAGGAATTCTTACTTGATATGTCACCTGCAGGACGTCAGGTTCACTTCAAGGCTATGAGAAAGAAAGCTGCTGAGCATCCATCAGAGATCGTTGGCGAAAGCATCAGAAAGCTGTACAGCTGGAATGGTGAAGACAAGCTCATCAACAACTAATCTGAAGTAAATATATTTTATTTCATATAATAACAGGAGCAGATTTTATGTTTTCGGACGTAAGATCTGCTTTTGTTGTATCCAAAAATGTTTTGTGCTATACTGTTAGCAAAAATGTGAACAGGGTGGTTGGTTTAATGTTTAATCAGTTAACAGAATCTGACATCAAGAAGATGGAAGAAGAAATCGAATATAGAAAAGTCGTAGTTCGTAAAGAAAAGTTGGAAGCTGTGAAGGAAGCAAGAGCACAGGGAGATCTGAGTGAGAATTTTGAATATTATGCTGCGAAGAAGGATAAGAATGCGAATGAAAAGAGAATCCGTTATCTGGATCGTATGGTAAGAACTGCTGAGATCATAAAGGATGAATCAGCAGATGATGAAGTTGGCTTGAATAATACCGTTCGTGTTTATTTTGAAGAGGATGAAGAAGAAGATACTTATCGTATCGTAACGACAGTACGTGAAGATGTATTAAACGGCATTATCAGTAATATATCTCCAATGGGGAAAGCATTACTTGGACATAAAGTCGGTGACCGTGTAGAGGTGGTTCCGGGAAAGGGTGACCCTTTCCATATTGTGATACGGGAGATTGTTAAGACAACCGATGAATCCCGGGATCATATTCGATAGACGATAAAAAATACGGACAGGATGAAGAAGGTGACAGTCAGATGACATGTTTGGAAGCACAATCGAAGATCATGGCATTTATAGAGAATAAGCTCCCGGATGACGAGTTAAAGGAGTTTATTAAGCATGTCAAAAACTGTGATAATTGTTCAGAGGAACTGGAAATCTATTACACCCTGATCGTTGGGATGAAAGAGTTGGATAATGAAGAGAATCTTTCAACTAACTTTAAAAAGGAACTGGATGATAAGCTGGATGAAGAAATGACACGTATGACAGCTGTAAAACGAATTGCAACATCTACGATTGTTCTCGTTCTTGCGGCTATTATCACAGGGCTTTTGTGGGTATACAGTGGCGTACTTGAAAAGGTTTATCATTATGAACAGAATTCCAAGCAGAAATCACAGACAGAATATTATTACAGCGATACATTTGGCGAAAAGCTGTTATTCGGTAATAAGTATATGATTGAATATCTGGAAAATATTTTATATAAAGATGAGGATCTTCCGGGAAACAGTGATAAGAATGTACAGTTTATGGATAAAATAAAGAAATATAACCAGACACATAAAAATTATCTGGAAGTCGCCGAGGAAACGGCAGAGAAGGACGATATAGAAAATGAATAAAATATTATTAATTGATGGACACAGTATATTAAACCGTGCATTCTATGGTCTGCCGGATCTTACAAACTATGAAGGACTGCATACAAATGCAGTTCTTGGTTTCCTTAACATTATATTTAAGATCATGGACGAAGAAAAGCCGGATCATATGTGCGTAGCATTTGATGTGCATGAACCGACATTCCGCCATCTGAAATACAGTGCTTATAAAGGAACCAGAAAACCAATGCCGGAGGAGCTTCGGGAACAGGTTCCGCTTATGAAAGAAGTGCTTACAGCCATGCATGTCACGATCGTGGAAAAAGGCGGATATGAGGCAGATGATATTATCGGTACGATATCAAGAATGGCAGAACGGGATGGTTATGCAACTGTTATTGTATCGGGTGACAGAGATCTTCTACAGCTTGCAACGGATACAATACTTGTGCGTATCCCAAAGACAAAAGCAACCGGAACAACGATAGAAAATTATTATGCAAAGGATGTTGTTGAGGCATATGGCGTTACACCGGTTCAGTTTATAGATATGAAGGGCCTTATGGGAGATACCTCTGATAATATTCCCGGAGTTCCGGGAATCGGAGAAAAGACAGCGGCAAAGCTGATGATCGAATACGGAAGCATGGAGAATATTCTGGATCATCTGGATACGGTAAAGCCTCCGCGTGTTCAGAAGAATCTGACAGAGAACATGGATCTTGCAGTCATGTCAAAGGATCTTGCAACGATCAAACTGGACTGCGAGCTGGATGTCTCTCTGGATGAAATGACGATCGAATCATTATTCAATGATGATTCATATAAGATTTTTAAACGATTAGGCTTTAACAGTCTGTTAAAAAGGTTTGACACAGTGACAGAGACAGCGGAGATTGATCCGGTTATCACCTTGCTTGAAACAACAGAGCAGATAGATGGTTTCTTTGCTGATAAGATGAAAAATACAGATAAGATCGGTTTATATCCGATCCGAAAGGATGGAACCTTATTCGGGCTGGCTGCCGCCATATCCGATAAAGATGTCTATATTTTATCGAATCTGAACGGAATGGAGCATGACAGACTGATAGAGAATATAGTATCAGCCACCAGGGGCGGTATACAGATTGATATTCTGGATCTAAAGGAAGCATTGTCAGTCTTTCCGTTTGATGAGAGTGATACAAAGGTGCATGATATCGGTGTAGCGGCATATCTCTTAAATCCGATGGAGGATGTATATTCCTACGATGCGATCGCAAGAGATTATCTTGGCGCAACACTGCCATCCGAAAAAGAACTGGTTGGAAAAGATGAACTGAATCTGTTCTCTTTTACAAATGAGACCTTTCAGAAATTATTTGCATATAAGGCGTTGATCCCATATCTTGTAGGTGATCTTCTGATGGAACGGTTGGAAAAACAGGAGATGTTTACCCTCTATAATGAGATCGAGATGCCAACGGTATATACACTTTATGATATGGAGCACCGGGGAATCCGGGTTGACCGAAAAGCCTTGGATGATTACAGCGTAAAGCTGCAGAGTAGGATTGACGAACTGCATACTGAGATCATCGGTTATGCAGGAAAAGAGTTTAATATCAATTCACCGAAACAGTTAGGCGTTATTTTATTTGAAGATATGGGACTTTCCGGTGGCAAGAAGACCAAGACCGGATACAGCACCAGCGTTGATGTGCTGGAAAAGATAAAGAATGACCATCCGATCATACCTGCGATACTGGAATATCGTCAGCTTACAAAGTTGAATTCCACTTATGCGCAGGGATTGACGGCATATATATCAGAAGATGGCAGGATTCATGGAACCTTTAACCAGACGATCACAGCGACCGGTCGTATCAGTTCGACTGATCCGAACCTTCAGAATATTCCTATGAAACTGGAACTTGGCAGACTGATTCGAAAGGCATTTATTCCGGAGGAGGGATATGTATTTGTGGATGCTGATTATTCTCAGATTGAACTTCGTGTACTTGCTCATCTGTCCGGAGATCAGGTTATGCAGAATGCCTTTCTGAATCATGTAGATATCCATGCAACGACAGCTTCCGAGGTGTTCGATGTTCCGATCGATCAGGTAACATCCTTGCAGAGAAGAAATGCAAAGGCAGTTAACTTCGGTATTGTTTATGGAATCAGTGCATTTGGTTTGTCGGAGGATCTTGGAATATCCAGAAAAGAAGCGGCTGATTATATTGAGAAATATTTTGCAACCTATAAGAATATAAAGTCATTCCTTGACCGTCAGGTGGAAGAAGCAAAAGCAGATGGTGTTGTCCGGACGATGTTCGGTCGTATCCGTCCTGTACCGGAGCTTCGGTCTTCAAACTTCATGACCAGAAGCTTTGGTGAACGTGTTGCAATGAATTCGCCGATTCAGGGAACGGCGGCAGATATTATTAAGATTGCTATGTTCCGTGTGAATATGGAACTGAAAAAACGAGGATTGAAATCCCGCCTGATCTTACAGATCCATGATGAACTTCTGGTAGAGACCGCAAAGGATGAGGTTGATATTGTAAAAGAGATCATGGAAAAGGAAATGATGGGTGCAGCCGACATGGCAGTACCGCTTGAGATCGGTATCAGTGAAGGAGATAACTGGTATGATGCAAAATAAAGACGACATGCTGATCCTTGGACTGACCGGAGGCATCGGTTCCGGAAAGACAGCAGTTCTTACAATATTAAAGGAAGAATATGATGCATATATAATAGAAGCAGACCGTCTGGCGCATGAGCTGATGAATCCCGGAAGAACGGTTTATCAGGGAATTGTGGATGCATTTGGTACGGAGATTTTGATGGATACTGACATAGATACATCTGCACCTGCCGAAGGGAATGCAGCGACAGACAACGGTCAATCAACGGTTAACCGCTCGATTGACAGAAAGAAGCTTGGAGATATCGTATTCCACAATAAAGATAAACTGGCTTTGCTGAACAGTATCTCACATCCGTTAGTGAAAGAAGAAATCCTGCGCAGGATTGAGGAACAGAAGAATGCCGAAAAAAAGCTGTTCGTGATTGAAGCTGCTTTGCTGATTCAGGATGGATATAAGAGTATCTGTGATAAGATGTGCTATGTCTATGCAGACTTGGATGTCCGGATATCCAGACTCTGCGAATATCGTGGCTTTACCAGAGAACGAGCACAGGCGGTTATCGATTCACAGGAGCCGGAAGCTTTTTATCTGGAAGCCTGCGACTATAAGATTGATAATTCCGGGTCGCTTGAAAATACGAAAAAAGACTTGAAGCACATATTAGATGAATGTAGAATATAAAGTGTTGTCTGAGAAATAAAGTTTAAGTCTTGAAGAAAAGAGACCGAAAATTAAAGGTCAAAGAATAAAGCAGATAACTGTATAAAAAAATTATGTTATATACGACAGGCATTGTGCCGGTCAGAACAAAATATATAAAGTGAGGATATTTAATATGAAGGTTTTAGTTATTAACTGTGGCAGTTCATCATTGAAGTATCAGTTGATCGATTCTGATACAGAAGAACTTCTTGCAAAGGGCTTATGTGAACGTATCGCTGTAGATGGCAGACTTACCCATACAACGACAGGAAAAGAGAAATATACAAAGGATCTTCCTATGCCGGATCATAATGCAGCAGTCAGCTATGTATTAGAAGCATTAACAGATAAAGAGACAGGCGCGATCACTGATCTGTCCGAGATCGATGCTGTAGGTCACAGAATCGTACATGGTGGTGAGAAATTTGCCAAGTCTGTTGTGATTACAGATGAAGTAATCGCTGCGATTGAAGAATGTAACGATCTTGCACCATTACATAATCCTGCAAATCTGATCGGTATTCGTGCATGTCAGAAATTAATGCCGGGTGTTCCGAATGTCGGTGTATTTGATACAGCGTTTCATCAGACAATGCCGGATAAAGCATATATCTATGGTATCCCTTATGAATATTATACAGACTATAAGATCAGAAGATATGGTTTCCACGGCACAAGCCACAGCTTCGTTTCAAAGAGAACAGCAGAGCTTCTTGGAAAGAATATTGAGGATACAAAGATCATTGTATGTCATCTGGGTAACGGTTCCAGTATTACAGCGGTTAAGGGTGGCAAATCTGTTGATACGACCATGGGTCTGACACCGCTTGCAGGTGTGATCATGGGAACAAGATCCGGTGATATCGATCCTGCCATTATCGAATTCCTTGCAAATAAGACAGGAAAGAATATCGAAGAGATCAATACGATCTTAAATAAAAAGTCCGGTGTCTATGGTCTGTCCGGTGGTTTCAGTGATTTCAGAGATCTCGGCAAGGGTATGGAAGAAGGAAATGACAGATGCCGCCTTGCACTTGATGTATTTGCATATGGTGTTAAGAAGTATATCGGTGCATATGCTGCAGCAATGGGTGGAGTAGATGCGATCGCATTTACAGCCGGTATCGGTGAGAATAATCCATATGTCAGAAACCTTGCAATGTCAGATATGGAATACATGGGTATCACGATCGATCAGGAAGCAAACAAGGTTATGGGAGATGAAAAGCTGATCTCCACACCGGATTCAAAAGTAAAGGTATTCGTAGTTCCTACAAACGAGGAGCTTGCGATTGCCAGAGAGACTGTTGCTTTAGTGTAACGAAAAAGAAAAATATGGCAAAAAATATGTGATTTTATCGTTGACAAAGAGTATTCAAATATGTATAATAACCAATGTGCGATTTTTAGGAGATATTATGTTAATTGATTTATCAGAGATTTTATCGACAGAAGGACAGGTAAAAGACTACGATGTTACATCTGAATTGAAGGAATTTTCTTTCAACGGAAATGTATATGTAGTCGATAATGTAAAGAATTTTCATCTTACCGCCAGAAATGAAGGAAAGAGAAAAGCAAGTCTTAAGGGTGGCTGTGTTGTTACACTTAAGATGTTATGTGACCGTTGTCTGGATGAAATTACAGAAGATTTTGAAGTGGACATAGACGAGATGATCGATATGGCTATCTTTGAAACAGATAAAGTTGATGAGATCGAGGAATTAGATTATCTGGAAGATCACATTATTAATATGGACATGCTTTTACAGAAGGAACTAATGACTTTAGTCCCGATGCAGATATTATGCAAAGATGATTGCAAAGGTCTGTGCAAAGTGTGTGGAGCAAATTTAAATCATGAAACATGTGATTGTGATGATTTTGTTCCGGATCCAAGATTATCAGTTTTTGCAAACATCTTGAAAGGTTGAGGAGGTGTGATTAATGTCAATTTGTCCAAAGAATAAGAGTTCAAAGGCCAGAAGAGATAAGCGTAGAGCTAACTGGAAGATGACTGCTCCTGCATTAGTAAAGTGCAGCAAGTGTGGCGAATTAATGGTTCCACATAGAGTATGTAAGAATTGTGGTTCATACAACAAGAAAGAGATTATCTCAGTAGGTGAGTAATTATAAATAGAGCTTTCCGAGCGATCGGAAGGCTTTATTTTTTTGCGCCGATATCCCCTGTTGACTTTAAGAAAGGCAAAATATATAATAGCTTTGTGTATTTGTACGGTCAGAGCAGAGTCCTATTCCGACAAGCTTTCGGGCTGGTCTGCGTAGGAGTCTGGACTCCGATTCGTATAATAAGAAATATGGAAACACCGGAAAAGTTCCGGTGTAGAAAGGAAACAGGAATAAGATGAGCGAAGTAACAAGAGTAGTCGTAGATGCCATGGGTGGAGATTACGCACCGGAGTGGATCATAAGAGGTGCCGTAGAAGCAATCAATGAAGGCGCAAAGGCACAGGTAATACTGACCGGTAAAGAAGATGTAATAAAAAAGGAACTTGCAAAATATACTTACGATCAGTCAAAGATCGAGGTTGTAAATGCAACAGAGGAGATCACCTGTCATGAAGCCCCGGTACAGGCTGTCAGAAGCAAGAAGGATTCTTCACTGGTGGTTGGTCTGAATATGGTAAAGAACGGAGAAGCTGATGCGATCATTTCAGCCGGAAGCTCAGGTGCGATCCTTGCAGGAGGTCAGTTAGTAGTCGGACGTTCCAAAGGTGTAAAACGTTCACCGCTTGCTCCATTACTTCCTACATCAAAGGGTTATTCCCTTCTGATCGACTGTGGAGCGAATGTCGATGCGAGACCGGAGCATCTGCTACAGTTTGCCAAGATGGGTTCTATCTATATGGAGAATATTGAGCATGTAAAGAATCCAAGAGTTGCGATCGTAAATATCGGTGATGAAGAAGAAAAGGGAAATGCTCTAGTAAAAGAGACATATCCATTATTAAAAGAATGCAAGGACATTAATTTTGTCGGCAGTATCGAGGCAAGAGAGATTCCAAATGGTGCAGCGGATGTCATTGTCTGTGAAGCCTTTGTCGGAAATGTTATCTTAAAATTATATGAAGGTCTTGCAAAGATGCTCCTAGGTGAGATTAAGAATACGATCATGTCATCACTTAAGACCAAGATCGGAGGCCTTCTGATCAAGAGTTCATTAAATGGCTTAAAAGAGCGTTTTAATGCAAAGAACAAAGGTGGCGCACCTTTGCTTGGCTTAAAGGGCCTTGTTGTAAAGATCCATGGTAATTCTCATAACGAAGAGGTTAAGAGCGCTATTTTCCAGTGTATCGATTTCAAGGAAAATGGTGTAAATGAAAAAATTGCCGAGAATATTGGAAAAGAAGTGGCGAAGTAATTATGAATACAGAACGATTTCATAATATAGAAGATATCATTGGGTATACCTTTCGTGATCTGGATCTGCTTGTAACGGCATTAACACATAAGTCATATGCAAATGAACGCAAGATCAATAAGGTAGAATCCTATGAACGATCGGAATTCCTTGGAGATGCGATCCTGGAATTCGTTGTCAGTGAATATCTTTATCAGAATTATCCGGAATATCCGGAAGGAAAATTAACAAAGCTCCGAGCAAGTCTGGTATGTGAATTTACCTTATCCCAGATATCCAAGGAACTAAAGTTTGGACATTATGTTCTGCTCAGCAAGGGAGAAGATCTGACCGGAGGGAGAAATCGGAACTCGATCATGTGTGATCTGTTTGAGGCGGTTCTCGGTGCGATCTATTTGGATGGCGGATTAGATGAAGCAAAGAAATTTGTTCACCGGTTTCTACTTGATGATGTAGAGACTCATTCACTGTTTTATGATGCCAAGTCAACCTTGCAGGAGCTTGCGCAGAAAGAAGAAAAAACCCTTACTTATGCCTTGTTAGAGGAAAAGGGGCCGGATCATAATAAATCTTATGTATCCGAGGTGTGCATTAACGGGGAGCATGTTGCGACAGGTGAAGGAGCATCCAGAAAGGCTTCGGAGCAGACGGCAGCATATAATGCACTGTTACAAATAAAGAAAAAGCAGGGTTAATATATGTATTTAAAAAGTATTGAAGTAAACGGCTTCAAATCATTTGCAAATAAAATCGTATTCAAATTCAATCATGGAATAACCTGTATCGTTGGACCGAATGGTTCGGGAAAGAGTAACGTGGCGGATGCTGTCCGCTGGGTACTTGGTGAACAGAGCGCAAAGAGTCTACGAGGCTCTAAGATGGAGGATGTAATCTTCTCCGGTACACAGCTTCGTAAGCCACAGGGTTCTGCTTATGTAGCGATCACGTTAGATAACAGTGATCATCATCTGCCGATTGATTATAATGAAGTAACGGTTGCCAGACGTGTGTATCGTTCGGGAGAAAGTGAATATCTTATTAATGGTACAGTCAGTCGTTTAAAGGATGTAAATTCGCTGTTCTTTGATACCGGTATCGGTAAAGAGGGATATTCCATTATCGGACAGGGTCAGATTGAGAAGATCTTAAATGGTAAACCGGAGGAACGACGGGAACTGTTCGATGAAGCAGCAGGAATCGTAAAATTTAAAAAGAACAAAGCGGCAGCCGAGAAATCATTAGAAGCAGAGCGTGACAATCTAAGTCGTGTCAATGATATTTTATATGAGTTGGAAAAGCAGGTCGGTCCATTACAGAAGCAGTCAGAAACAGCGAGAAAATATCTGCTGTTTAAGGACGAACTGAAGAAACTGGATATCAATGCCTTTTTCCTTGAAATGGAGCATTTAAAAGAGATTCTTGATAAAGATACAGAGAATCGGGAAATCTTAAATAATGATCTCACGCAGAATAAAGAAGAACTGGAGCATACAAAGGAAGAATATGAGCGTATTGAGCAGGCATTAGAGGAGATCAATCAGGCAATCGATGCATCCAAGAATCAGGTGCATGAGCTCCGGTTAAAGAATGAACGTTTGGAAGGTGAGATCAATGTTATCAACCAGCAGATCTTGAACTCCCGACAGAATGATAAGAATATACAGGAACAGATCGACAGGATCAACCGTCAGCGGGAAACTGACCGGAAAGAGATGGAGAATTATCAAGGACAAAAGGATGCCCTTGGAGATCAGGTTTCAACCATTTCCGGTTCTCTGGATACTGCAAAAGGAGAAAGCAGCCGCTTGGATGCCTATATCCATGAATGTCAGGATAAGATCGAAGAATGTAAATCCGACATCATCGAATATATCCATGAGAGTGGAAATCTTCAAGCGAAGGTCGGAAGATATGATGCGATGCTTGAGAACATCAACTTCCGTAAGACCCAGTTAAACCAGAGATATCTGCAATTTAAAAGTGATGATAATAACGACCGGAAGGAACATGATGAGTTACAGGCAAAGCTATCTGTATTGGATCAGAATGTATCCGGCATTATCAAGGAACTCGAAACTGCAGAAAAGGATCTGGAAGAAAATCAGAGCAGAAATAAAGTCAATCGTGAGCGGATACATAATACAAACGAAGAATTATCAGCAACCAGATCCAAGATGGAAGCACTCCGGAATATTACAGAACGCTATGATGGCTATGGCAACAGCATCCGTCGTGTTATGGAGCAGAAAAAGAACAATCCGGGCATTATCGGAGTTGTTGCTGATATAATCGATGTCGATAAGAAGTTTGAGGTTGCTGTCGAGACAGCACTTGGCGGAAGTATTCAGAATATTGTTACAGAGGATGACAGCACGGCAAAGAAGATCATTCAGTTCTTAAAACAGAACAAATATGGTCGTGCAACATTTCTTCCGTTGAATACGATCACAGACCGTGGTCAGGTTCGAAATGAAGTTCTGTCAGAACAGGGTGTGATCGGTATCGCATCTTCTCTGGTAAAGGCTGATGCGAAGTTTGACCGTCTTGTTAAGAACCTGCTTGGCAGGATCGTGGTTGTAGATAATATCGATCATGCACTTGCAGTTGCGAGAAAATACAATCAGTCTCTGAGACTGGTTACGATCGAAGGTGAACTGATCAATCCGGGCGGATCAATGACAGGTGGTGCGTTCCGTAATTCCAGTAATCTTCTTGGACGAAAGAGAGAATTGGATGAGATCAGGGAAAAGATCGATGAGTTAAATCTGATCGCAAAGGATGCAGCCGGACTGGATGAAGAATTAAAGACATCAAGAGATGCACTTCGTGCGCAGATTGAGACCTTAAATACAAGACTTCAGCAGGCATATCTTGAGAAGAATACATTGTCTTTAAATATGGAGCAGGTAGCATCCAAGCTTGCAGAATCCGAGAAAGCATTTGCGTCGATCCAGAAAGAAATCAATGAGTTGAACAGTCAGATAGCGGAGATCAATACAAATAAAGATCAGCTTGCTGATAATAATAAGAAGCATGAAGCTGCCAAGGTTCAGTGCGAAGAAATGATCAAGGAACTGGAAGCCAAGGCTATCGAAGCACAGAGTAAGCTTGCAGCAGCAAATACAAAGGTATCTGAATTATTGATCGAATATAACTCGGTAAAACAGAAGGATGACTTTATTCAGGAGAATATAAGACGTATCCGGCAGGATGATGAGAAATTACAGGAAGAACTGGCATCCTATATAACACAGGTACAGGCGACAGGCACAGATATCACGAAGTTAGAAGAACAGGCAGAGGCGATCCGTAAGACGATCGAGGAAGATTCCGATGAAGTATCTGATCAGGAAGAACAACTGGTAGCATATCATAAAGAACGGGATGATATGACAGCCAGTCATAAAGAATTCTTTGCAATCCGGGAAGAATTATCCGAGAAGATCGCAGGTCTGGAAAAGGCAGTATTCAAGCTTGATTCAGCGATTGAGAAGAATACAGAGAAGTCGGATGAACTGTCGAATTATATGTGGGCAGAATATGAATTGACATTAAATATGGCGGCAGAGTTCCGGGATGAGGAATTAAACGATCTTTCATCCTTAAAGAAAGAGATTACTGCAGTAAAAGCAAAGATCAAATCACTTGGTGATGTCAATGTCAATGCGATCGAGGACTATAAAGAAGTATCAGAACGATATGAGTTCTTAAAGGGACAGCATGATGATATCGTTCTTGCAGAGAAGAATCTGTTAGATGTGATCGAGAAATTGAATGTATCCATGCAGGAACAGTTCAATACGAAGTTCAAAGAGATCCAGGTTATGTTCGACAAGGTCTTTAAAGAGCTGTTCGGTGGTGGACGAGGCGCACTGGAACTGGTTGACGATACCAATCTGTTAGAGACCGGTATCCGTATCATTGCACAGCCGCCGGGAAAAAAATTACAGAACATGATGCAGCTTTCCGGTGGTGAAAAGTCACTGACTGCGATTGCACTGTTATTTGCGATCCAGAGTCTGAAACCATCACCATTCTGTCTGCTGGACGAGATCGAAGCAGCACTGGATGATTCAAATGTAAGACGATTTGCACAGTATCTGAACCGACTGACAAAGGACACACAGTTTATTGTCATTTCACATAGAAAGGGAACCATGGAAGCAGCCGATATCCTGTATGGTATTACGATGCAGGAAAAGGGTGTATCCACTCTGGTATCCGTAAATCTGATCGAGAACGATCTGGACAAATAAGGAGGTACAAGCTATGGCTGAGGAAAAGAAGGGATTTTTCAAACGATTAAAAGAAGGACTCAGTAAGACAAGAAATAGTATCGTAGACAGTTTTTCTTCCGTGTTCGGAGCATCCCATATTGATGATGATTTTTATGAAGAACTGGAAGAGACATTCATCATGGCTGATATGGGATATGAGACAACGGAAAAGGTGATTGAGAACCTGAAAGAACGTGTCAAGGAGGCCAGGATCAAAGAACCTGCGGCATGCAAGGAACTGATCATCAATATCATAAGAGATCAGATGATGGTGGATGAAAGTGCATATGATTTTGAAAAGAAAAAATCAGTTATACTTGTGATCGGTGTAAATGGTGTCGGTAAGACAACTACGATCGGTAAGCTGGCGGCCCAGTATAAGAAGAGCGGTAAAAAGGTTCTGATCGCAGCTGCTGATACATTCCGTGCAGCCGCGATCGATCAGTTAAAGACCTGGGCGGATCGTGCAGGTGTAGAGATGATCTCTCATAATGAGGGTGCAGATCCTGCGGCAGTTGTATACGATGCGGTATCTGCTGCAAAGGCAAGAAATACCGATATCTTATTGATCGATACAGCCGGAAGACTTCATAATAAAAAGAACCTGATGGATGAGCTGGCTAAGATGCGCCGCATCATTTCCAGAGATTATCCGGATGCAAATGTAGAATCCCTGATCGTGTTAGATGGAACGACCGGACAGAATGCATTAGAGCAGGCAAGACAGTTCAGCAATGTAACGGAGATTGATGGTATCGTGATCACAAAGTTAGACGGTACAGCCAAGGGTGGTATCGCGATTGCAATTCAGGCAGAATTGAATGTTCCGGTTAAATTTATCGGAATCGGTGAGAAGATTGACGACTTACAGCGTTTTGATCCGTCCGCATATGTGGAAGCACTGTTCTCAGGCTTTGACGAAGACCGAAGCGAGCTTGACATTCTTATGGATGGAGCTGATCTATAATTATGAAAATAGTGCAGTTTATTATAGTAGCTGTTTGGAAATAAAAAAGATATGACAATGGTGGATGATAACTGTCTGAATATGAAATACAGAAAAAGGAGACTGACAATGGCAGAAGAACTTACATTAGAGAAATTTGAAGAGGCATATAATATAATTAAAAAAGTTGTTTTACCAACAAAGCTGGTAGAGAGCGAATATTACAGCAACCTGACAGGAAATAAAGTATTTTTTAAACCGGAAAATATGCAGCTTACCGGAGCATATAAAATCCGTGGAGCATATTACAAGATCAGTACGCTGACAGACGAAGAAAGGCAGAAGGGTCTGATCACTGCATCAGCCGGAAATCATGCACAGGGTGTTGCATATGCAGCAAAAGCATATGGGGTAAAAGCAACAATCGTTATGCCATCGTCAACTCCTCTAATCAAAGTAAACCGAACCAAATCATATGGAGCAGAGGTTATCTTATATGGAGATGTATACGATGAATCCTGCGCATATGCATTAGAGCTTGCAGAAGATAAGGGTTATACCTTTATTCATCCATTCGATGATCTGGATGTTGCGACCGGACAGGGCTCTGTTGCAATGGAGATCATCAAGGAGCTTCCGTTTGTAGATTATATTCTTGTTCCGATCGGTGGTGGCGGACTGGCTACCGGTGTATCTACACTTGCCAAGATGATGAATCCGAATATCAAAGTGATCGGTGTAGAACCCGCAGGTGCAAATTGTATGCAGGTTTCTTTGAAAAATAAGAAAGTAACGACACTTCCAATGGTAGACACGATCGCAGATGGTACGGCAGTTAAGACTCCGGGATCAAAGATCTTCCCATACATTCAGAAGAATCTGGATGGCATCATCACCGTAGAGGATAATGAGCTGATCGTCTGCTTCCTTGATATGCTTGAAAATCATAAGATGTTGGTTGAGAACTCCGGCCTGCTTACCGTTGCGGCCTTAAAGCATCTGAATGTGAAAGGACAGAAGGTTGTCAGCATCTTAAGTGGCGGTAATATGGATATGATCACATTTGCATCCTTAGTACAGCACGGATTGATTGCCAGAAGCCGTATCTTCACAGTTTCAACCTTGCTTCCGGATAAGCCGGGCGCGTTGATGAATATTTCCAAGATCATTGCAGATTTACAGGGAAATATCATCAAACTGGAGCATAACCAGTTCGTATCGATCAACCGTAATTCGGCAGTTGAACTTGTGATCACACTGGAAGCATTTGGTCCGGAACATAAGCAGCTGATCATTAATACGCTTGCAGAACATGGTTACAGACCAAAGGAAAAAATGACAACAGGAATTTATAATTAATGATAAATGTAACTGTAAACGGAACAGAACAGATCAAATGTAATAAAGGAGATAATTTGTATCAGGTATTGACTGCGGCAGGACATGTCTTTGCAGGAAACTGCGGCATGAAAGGACGCTGTAACCGGTGTCTGGTATGGAATCAGGATACTGGCAGTTTTGTAAAAAGCTGCCAGTACATTGTAGATAGGGATATCTCGATACGGCTGGAGGAAGAACAGCTTACCGGTATCACAGGGCATAAGATGAATCTGCCAACCGAACAGAGAAAGAAGTCTGTTACTTCCGCATATGGCATTGCCATTGACATCGGTACGACTACGATCGGTATGGAGCTTGTGGATCTGAACGAGAAAGCGGTTAAATGCTCATTCAGTACGCTTAACTCACAAATTGCGACAGGTGCTGATGTCGTAGCGAGGATTCAGGCGGCAGATACAAAGGAAGGTCTGGAGCATCTGCGGTCACTTTTGTTTTCGGATATTCAAAAGGGTGTTGACCATATGCTTATAAATACGCCGAAAGCTGTAGATCATATCCGCAGATATGTTCTGGCAGGAAATGCAACGATGCTTTCGATCGCAGAAGGGCTTACGACAGAGAATCTGTTTGGATACCCGTTTACACTTAAGAATTCGGATATCCGGGTGATAGAACAGAATGACTTTATCGCTTCTCCATCTTTTGAGAATGCGGCTTCGGATGTTATCTGTCTGCCGAATATTGCGGCATTTTCCGGCGCAGATATTGCAGCAGGCGCAGTTGCCGCAGAGATTGATCGGGATTTCTCATATCGTATGCTGATCGATCTTGGAACAAACGGGGAGATCATTCTCTGTAATAAGGAATACGGAGTGGCGACCTCTGCTGCCTGTGGTTCGGCGTTTGAAGGATGTTTTCGAACAGCAAATATATTCGGATCGAATATATTTGACATGCTGGCATTACTGTTAAAACGGGGACAGATGGATGCAGATGGAGTGCTTGCGGAACCATATTTTGAATCCGGTATCTCGATGGGTAACAATATGAAGATCGACATGGAGACGATCCGGGCATTTCAGCTTGGAAAATCAGCGATCCTTTCAGGAATTCTGATGCTTGTAAGAGAGATCGGTATTGAATTTTCCGATATCGCTGAAGTCTGTATTGCGGGAGGTTTTGGATTTCATCTGAATCTGACAAATGCAGTTACACTGGGACTATTTCCGCAGAGCTTTCAGGGAAAAATGAAGGTTCTTGGTAATACTTCACTTGAGGGTGCATATTTGTCCTTGATTGAACCGGGTTTTATTGATACAATAAACAGGTTTAAAGAGAAGATACGTTATGTGGATCTGAGTAATCGTTCGGATTTTAATACAATATATATCGAGCATCTGCCGTTTCGGACATATTAGACCGGAATATGTATGGAAGATAGAATAAGCTGATATCCTGAAAGCTTTTTCATACATTTTGGAGATGTAGAGTTGAGGCGTAGAATATGGATTTACTGAGTATCGCCAGCGGTAGCAGCGGGAACTGCTATTATGTAGGCAGCGAAGAGACACATCTGCTTGTAGATGCAGGTGTGAGTGGTAAGAAAATTGAATCAGCGTTAAATGAGATCGACCGAAAGCCTTCGGATCTGAATGGAATCCTTGTGACACATGAGCATATCGATCATGTGAAAGGACTGGGCGTTATGGCGAGGAAGCATGGCATACCGATCTATACAACTGGGGGAACGATCTCAGAGATTAAGAAAATGTCATCCGTTGGAACGATTGATGACAGCTTGTTCCATGAGATCGAACCGGATGAACCATTCTTTATCAACGATCTGTCGATCGATGCATCAGCGATCTGGCACGATGCTGCTGATCCGGTATGTTACAGTATCAGTGACGGAAAAAGTAAATTTTCCATTGCAACAGATATGGGGAATTATGATGAATATGTTGTAAATAAATTAAAGAATTCCGATATCATGGTGATCGAAGCAAATCATGATATACGGATGCTTCAGGCGGGACCGTATCCGTATTATCTGAAGCAACGTATTCTGGGAAACCGCGGACATCTGTCTAACGAGCGTTCCGGGCAGTTGATAAAGGCGTTGTTAAACAGCCATATCAAAGCAATCCTGCTTGGTCACCTGAGTAAGGAAAATAATTTTGAAGAGCTGGCATATGAAACGGTAAAGCTTGAGCTTTCAGATAATGAATATGCATCGGATGTCAGGGAATTCGGTCTAGAGGTAGCGAGGCGCGACCGGCCCGGTGCTTTGCTCACAGTCGGAAATTAATAATAATGAATTGTTTTTCAGTCAAAAATACTATTTGAAGAAGATTCTTTTGCATATCAAAAGAATTAATTATAAAACCAAATAAATGGTGATATATAGGAGGATACATACATCATGAAAAAAAGAATTATTACAGTAGTTGGTAAAGACAGCATCGGAATCACAGCAAAGGTCTGTGTATACCTTGCAGAGAACAGTGTCAATATCCTTGATATTGCACAGACAATTGTAGGCGGGTACTTCAATATGATGATGGTCGTTGATATACAGGAATCTTCAAAGTCAACAGAAATTATCGCAAATGAGCTGAAAGAGATCGGTGATGAGATCGGTGTACAGATTAAGGTACAGCATGAGAAGATCTTTGAAACCATGCACAGAATCTAAGATTTAGAATAGAAATAGGCGAAAAGAGGTCACACTATGATTAGTATAAATGAAGTAATTGAAACCAATGCCATGATCAGCAAGATGAATCTGGATGTCAGAACGATCACAATGGGTATCAGCCTGTTAGACTGCGTTGGTGCGGATGTAGGAGAAACCTGTGAGAAGATCTACACCAAGATCACAACAAAGGCAAAGGATCTTGTATTTATCGGAAATGATATCGGAAGAAAATATGGTATTCCGATCGTAAATAAAAGAATCTCGATCACACCGATCGCATTGATCGGAAGCTCTGTTTGTAAGTCAACAGATGATTATGTAACGATCGCAAAGACCTTGGATAAGGCTGCAGATGCCGTAGGCGTAAACTTTATCGGTGGTTATTCCGCTCTTGTATGTAAGGGCATGACTCCATCCGATGAGCTTCTTATCCGTTCCATTCCGGAAGCACTTGCATGTACCGGTAAGGTATGCAGTTCTGTAAATGTTGGTTCTACAAAGACCGGTATCGATATGGATGCTGTAAAACTGATCGGTGAAATGGTAAAAGAGACAGCAGAGCTTACAAAAGAGGAAGATTCCCTTGGATGCTGTAAGTTCGTAGTATTCTGTAATGCACCGGATGATAACCCGTTTATGGCTGGGGCATTCCACGGCGTTACTGAGGGCGATTGCGTTATCAATGTCGGCGTCAGCGGTCCCGGTGTTGTTAAGAGTGCATTGGAAGAAGTTCGTGGTGAGAACTTTGAGGTTCTTTGTGAAACGATCAAGAAGACAGCATTTAAAGTTACAAGAGTTGGACAGCTTGTTGCAAAGGAAGCATCCGAGCGTCTCGGTGTTCCGTTTGGTATCGTAGATCTGTCACTTGCACCTACACCTGCAATCGGAGACAGTGTCGGTGAGATCCTTGAGGAGATCGGTCTGGAATATGCCGGTGCTCCGGGAACTACAGCAGCACTTGCCTTATTAAATGATCAGGTAAAGAAGGGCGGTGTTATGGCTTCTTCTTATGTTGGTGGTTTAAGCGGTGCATTTATCCCTGTCAGCGAAGATCAGCGTATGATCGATGCTGTATCAGCAGGAGCACTTTCCCTTGAGAAATTAGAGGCAATGACCTGTGTATGTTCAGTTGGGCTTGATATGATCGCAATTCCCGGTGATACATCAGCGGCTACCATTTCCGGTATCATTGCAGATGAGATGGCACTCGGTATGATCAATCAGAAGACAACGGCTGTACGTCTGATCCCTGTTATCGGTAAGGGTGTTGGTGATCAGGCTGAATTTGGTGGACTGCTTGGCTATGCGCCGATCATGCCGGTCAACCGGTTTTCATGTGAAAAATTTATTAACCGTGGAGGCAGAATCCCTGCGCCTATCCACAGTTTCAAGAACTAATATAAATAACGGAGAACAAAATGAGAAAGCTTGCATTATCAGATGAGATTTTAATGAGTATCGAAAAACCTGCCAGATATATCGGAGGGGAATATAACAGTGTCATGAAGGACAAGGAACAAGTCGATGTCAGATTTTGCATGTGTTTCCCGGATGTGTACGAGATCGGAATGTCCCATCTCGGCATCCAGATTTTATATGACATGTTCAACCGGAGAGAAGATACCTGGTGTGAACGTGTCTATTCTCCGTGGCCGGATCTGCATAAAGTTATGAAAGAACAGCACATTCCGTTATTTGCCCTGGAATCTCAGGATCCTTTAAAAGAGTTTGATTTTCTTGGAATCACTCTTCAGTATGAGATGTGTTATACGAATATTTTACAGGTGCTTGATCTGGCTGAGATACCGATCTGGTCGAAGGACCGGAAAAAAGGGGATCCGATCGTGATCGCAGGTGGTCCCTGTTCTTACAATCCGGAACCGATCGCTGATTTCTTTGATATTTTTTATATCGGAGAGGGCGAGACGGTGTATGGTGATCTGATCGAATTATATAAGATCTATAAACATTCCGATATGACAAGAGAAGAATTCCTGATCAAGGTGTCACAGATTCCGGGGCTTTATGTGCCGGCTCTTTATGATGTCACTTATCATGAGGATGGAACGATCGCATCATTTGGACCAAAATACGAAGAGGTTCCAAAGACGATTCTGAAGCAGGTAGTTACGGATATGTCATCTGCTGTCTATCCGGAGAAGCCGGTTGTTTCTTATATGAAGGTTACACAGGACCGTGTTGTATTAGAGATCATGCGTGGCTGTATCCGTGGATGTCGGTTCTGTCAGGCGGGTATGATCTATCGTCCGACCAGACCGAAGGATGTAAACGTACTGAAGCATTATGCAGAGGCTATGTTAGACAATACCGGTCAGGAGGAGATTACCTTCAGTTCGCTTAGTTCCAGTGATTATCAGTCACTTCCTGAGCTTACGGACTGTCTGATCGAGAAGATGGACAACAATCATGTCAATATCTCCCTTCCATCCCTCAGAATCGATGCATTTTCCCTTGATGTTATGCAGAAGATTCAGGATATCAAGAAGAATTCCCTGACATTTGCACCGGAAGCCGGAACACAGCGATTAAGAGATGTTATAAATAAAGGTCTGACAAAAGAGAATATATTAAACGGTTCGTTACAGGCGTTCCTTGGTGGCTGGAATAAGGTCAAGCTGTACTTTATGATGGGACTTCCGACAGAGACTTATGATGATATTACAGGTATTGCAGACCTCTCAGAGGAGATCAGTGAACTGTATTTTGCAAATATACCAAAAGAAAAACGGGATGGCCGTGTCATGGTATCAGCTTCCGCATCTTATTTCGTACCAAAACCATTTACACCATTCCAGTGGGCGCCGATGATAACACCGGAGGAATTCCAGAAGCGTGCGTATTTTGTTAAAGATAAATTCCGCGAAGCAAAGAACCACAAGAGTCTGAAATTCGCATATCATGAGGCGGATATTACGATCCTGGAAGGACTGCTTGCCAGAGGTGACCGCAAGCTCTGTCAGGTGATCTACGATGTCTATCAGTCAGGACAGATCTTTGATGCGTGGACGGAATATTTTGATAAATCAAATTGGGACAATGCGCTTGAAAAAAATCATATTGATATCGGCTTCTATACCTATCGTGACAGAAGTGTAGATGAGATCCTTCCGTGGGATTTCATAGATATCGGAGTGACAAGAAAGTTTATGGAAAAGGAATGGGAGCGCGCACAGGCAGAGGTCGTTACACCAAACTGCCGGATGCAGTGTTCCGGCTGCGGCGCAGCGAAGTTTGGAGGAGGTGTTTGTTTTGAAAATAAGAATTAAATACTCCAAGCTTGGGAATCTGAAATTTATCGGTCATCTGGATGTCATGCGATATTTCCAGAAGGAGATCCGTCGGGCGAAGCTGGATATCAGTTATTCCAAAGGTTATTCCCCGCATCAGATCATTTCATTTGCAGCTCCGCTTGCACTTGGGATTACATCGGATGGTGAATATTTTGACGCAGAATTTAATTCTGTGACAACTTCGACTGAGATGATTGAAGCTTTAAATGCGGTATCCGTTGGTGAGATACATGTTACGAAATGTGTGCAGATCCCGGAGGATGCAAAGAATGCTATGTCGATTGTTGCTGCATCGGATTATGAGATCACATTTCGGGAGCAGAATGATCTAAGCGAAAAGCTGCTTGCTTCTGTGGATGAACTGAATAAACAGGACGAGATCATTGTATTAAAGAAAACAAAAAAGAGTGAAAAAGAAGAAAATATTCGTCCGGGTATTTTAAAGCTGGAACGGAGAGGTGACGGTATCTACATGCTGTTACAGACAGGAAGTGTCTATAATCTGAAACCGGAATTAGTGGTAAAGGCATTATATGACCTTTGTGGTGAGACCTATGATTTCTTCCGAATCTATATTCACCGACTGGAAACTTATTATGACAAAGACGGCTCATTACAGCCGCTTTATATGGCAGGTGAAGAATTCTGATGAATAAGCTTGTAATAACAAATTATGAAGATCATATACTGGAAGCGGTTTATTCGGATGGGAAGCTGTCAGATCTGATGTTATTTGACCGTCAGTCCATTTTATCGAATATCTATGTCGGCAAGGTAGAAAATATCGTGGCCAATATTGATGCTGCTTTTGTCGATATCGGCACAGGGCTTCCATGCTATTACAGCATCAGTGATAATAAACATATATTTTTAAATGCAAAAAAAAATTCTGTGTTAAAAGCCGGAGATGAGATCCTTGTGCAGGTGAGCAAGGACGCGATCAAGACAAAGAATCCGGTCGCTACGTCGGAAATTGAATTGAAGACAGAAAATCTGCTTTTGAATACATCAGGCAGGATCGGTATATCCGGAAAGATCCGAAAGAAAGAGACAAGAGATCATCTGCACCAACTGGCGAAGAGGGTATTGCCGGATGGATTTGGCTGTATCTTGCGGACAGTATGTCAGGAACTGCCGGATGAAGCGATATTGTCTGATTTGAGCGAACTATCCGAACAATTAAAACAGATCATACAGACAGCAAAGACCAGAACCTGTTATTCCTGTCTGTATAAGAATGATGCAGAATATCTCGATTATTTTATATTAAAGCATAATGCCGGACTTCAAGAGATCGTAACAGATCAGAAGCTGGTATTTGATGAATTTGCAATGTATCTGTCGGAAAAACAGATCACGGATGTGAAGCTTACCATGTATAATGATAAGAACTGTAATCTGTTGACTTTATATAATCTACCAAGAGATCTGGAAAATCTGAAAAAGGAAAGGGTATGGATGAAGTCGGGTGCCTACCTGGTGATCGAACAGACGGAGGCAATGGTCGTGATCGATGTAAATACCGGTAAATCGGTCGATAAACATTCCTTTGAGGAGCATCTGCTCCGTATCAATTCTGAAGCGGCAGTAGAGGTGTGCAGACAGTTAAGATTGCGGAATCTGTCGGGGATCATTGTAGTTGATTTTATAAATATGAAGCAGCCGGGCTCGATGGATGTTATAAAAGATATTCTCGAACAGGAGCTTGCAAAGGATTCTGTTCCTGCAGCATTTGTGGATGTTACTAAGCTTTCCCTGGTGGAACTGACCCGAAAAAAAATTCGCAAATCGTTGAAAGAACAGTTGACAAAATAAAACCAAAATGGTAAAGTGTACTAGTGTGCCGCACAGTGAGGTATAAGTTTGCATATTTTTATGCGACACCACAACTGGCGAGTTTGATTAAGGAGGTAAACCCTATGTACGCAATTATAGCAACAGGCGGTAAGCAGTACAAGGTAGCTGAAGGAGACGTAATCAGAGTTGAGAAGCTTGGAGCAGAAGCTGGCAGCGAAGTAACATTTGACGACGTTATTTTAGTAAGTACTGATTCAGACGTTAAATGTGGTGATGCAGTTGCAAACGCAACCGTTACAGCATCTGTAATTGGTGATGGCAAGGCTAAGAAGGTAGTTGTTTACAAGTACAAGAGAAAGACTGGCTATCATAAGAAGAATGGTCACAGACAGGCTTATACACAGGTTGAGATCAAGTCAATCAACGCATAATCTGTTATGATAAAGGTAACCATTTATAAAAATGCTAATTCAGACACGATGGGATTTTATTTATCCGGTCATGCAGGATATGCAGATTCAGGATCTGATATCGTATGCAGTGCTGTATCGGCACTTGCGATCACAGTTGTGAATTCTGTTGAAAGCTTTTGTGAGGAAGCATTTCATGTAGACAGCGATCAGAAAAACGGAGATATGAAGTTTCTGTTTGATGAACAGCCGGGACATGATGCCTTACTGATCATGGGAGTGTTTGAGACAGGTATTACGGATATCAGTGAATCCTATAGTGATTTTGTTTGTATAACCTTTAAGGAGGTGTAATTGAAATGATGAAGATGGAACTTCAGTTTTTTGCTCATAAAAAAGGTGTTGGTTCTACTAAGAACGGCAGAGATTCCGAGTCTAAGAGATTAGGAGCTAAGCGCGCTGACGGTCAGTTCGTTAAGGCTGGAAACATCCTTTACAGACAGCGTGGAACAAAGATTCATCCAGGTCTTAACGTTGGTATCGGCGGAGATGATACATTATTCGCTACAGCTGATGGTATCGTTAGATTTGAGAGAAAGGGTAGAGATAAGAAGCAGGTTTCTATTTACCCTGTAGTAAATGAGTAATATTACTTAGTTTATGCATGTTATTAGCCGGAGTAAATATAGTTTATTCCGGCTTTTTCTTTACATACGGATGTATGTATAAAGGAGGAAAGCAATGTTTGCAGACAGAGCCAGAATATTTATCAGAGCAGGAAAAGGCGGAGACGGACATGTATCCTTCCGTCGGGAGAAATACGTGCCGGACGGAGGTCCGGATGGCGGAGATGGCGGCAAAGGTGGAGACGTGATCTTTGTAGTAGATGAAGGTTTGAACACCCTGACTGATTTCAGACATATAACAAAGTACAGAGCACAGGATGGCGAACCGGGCGGTAAGAGAAACTGTCATGGCGCAAATGGTGCAGATGTTGTATTAAAAGTTCCACCTGGAACTGTCATTAAGGATTCTGAGACAGGGAAAGTGATCCTTGATATGGCAGATAAGAAAGAGCCGGTCGTACTGTTAAAGGGTGGACGAGGCGGACGAGGTAACCGTAATTATGTTACGTCAACCATGCAGGCTCCAAAGTATGCACAGCCGGGACAGCCGGCAAAAGAATTGATCGTTGATCTGGAACTTAAGTGTATCGCAGATGTCGGTCTTGTTGGTTTCCCAAGCGTAGGAAAATCAACATTTCTTGCAAGAGTTACAAATGCAAGACCAAAGATCGCAGAATACCATTTTACGACACTGACACCGAATCTTGGCGTAGTAGATCTCGGAGAGCATAACGGATTTGTTATTGCAGATATTCCGGGAATCATCGAAGGTGCAGCAGAGGGTGTCGGACTTGGTCTGGAATTCCTGCGTCATATCGAACGTACAAAGGTGATCATCCATATTGTCGACGCAGCTTCGATCGATGGCAGAGATCCGGTGAATGATGTAAAGATCATTAATGAAGAATTGAAAAAATATAATAAAGATATCGAAAGCCGTCCAACGGTTATAGCGGCAAATAAGATCGATGCCTTAGACGAGATTGGTTATGAGACCGTGATCGAGATGTTAAAAGAAGAATTTGAAAAAGACGGTGTAAAGATATTCCCGATCTCAGCAGTATCCGGCAAGGGTATTTCCGAGCTTTTATGGTATGTCAACGACCTTGTAAAGAATGCACCGGATGATGTGGTTGAATTCGAACCGGAGGTTGATCTCGACTTCCATGATAACCCGGATCTTCCGTTTGAGGTAAGCTACAATGAAGAAGATGAAGTATATGTGATCGAGGGACCTCGTATTGAACGTATGCTTGGATATACGAATCTGGAATCAGAAAAAGGATTTGAGTTCTTCCAGAAATTCTTAAAGACAAATGGTATCTTAGACCAGCTGGAAGCACTTGGAATCGGCGAAGGTGATACCGTTCGTATGTATGGACTGGAATTTGACTATTATAAATAAAGATAAATGTGATAACAAACCGGCAGGCGATCCTGCCGGTTACAGGATATAAGTTAGGAGTATACTATGACAAGTAAGCAGAGAGCATATTTAAAAGGACTGGCAATGAATATCGATCCAATCTTAAACATCGGTAAGAGTTCCCTGACACCGGAATTTACACAGTCTGTAAATGAAGCGTTAGAGGCAAGAGAGCTGGTTAAGATCTCAGTATTAAAGAATTGTCTGGATGATCCGAGAGAAATGGCTGCCATGATCGCAGAACGAACCAAATCAGAAGTTGTTCAGGTTATCGGCCGTAAGATCGTATTCTATCGTCCATCCAAAGAGCATAAGAAGATTGAACTTCCAAAATAATATGAAAGATCAGAATATGAAGATTGGAATTTTAGGCGGCAGCTTTAATCCGGTTCATAACGGCCATCTGGAGCTTGCAAAACAGGCTCTGGAGCAGTTTGCACTGGATCAGATCTGGCTGATGCCGAATCATATCCCGGCATACAAGAAGTGGGACAGATCGGTTACAAATGAAGACAGACTCCATATGGTAGAACTTGCAGTAAAGGATCATGACGGACTTCGTTGTTCGGATCTGGAATTACAGCGTGGCGGAGTTACCTATACCGTTGATACACTGGCACAGCTACATGAACAGTATCCGGATACGGAATGGTATTTTATCATGGGTGGGGATTCAATCCTTGCATTTGACAGCTGGAGAGAGCCGGGCAGGATTCTTTCTCTCTCTAAATTGATCGTTACAACAAGAGATCAGATCCAGGCGGAAGATGTCGATGCTAAGATCCGGCATTTAAAGAAAATATATGCAGATGCGGATATCAGACAGATGCAGATCCATCCGGTTGATGTGTCATCGTCCGGCATCCGGGAAGCTGTTAAAACCGGACAGGATATATCAGGAGCCGTACCAATGGCAGTATGCCGCTATATTAAGGAATATGGGCTATATCAGACGGATGAAAACCTTGATTAAATCCTTGTTCAACAGACAAATAATTGACGCAGATTGGTAAAACAGTATAATATAGTGCAGGAATAGTTTACAGGAGAAGGGGCAGAACAATGAACAGACAGGAAATGAGAGAGAAACTTCAGAAAAAACTGACAGATCGAAGATTTGAACATTCATTAGGGGTAGAATATGTATCTGGCTGTCTGGCTATGGTACATGGTGTAAATGTAGAAAAAGCAATGACTGCCGGACTGTTACATGATTGTGCAAAGTGCCTTTCACCAGAAGAAAAGATCGAGCGTTGTACGAAGAATAATCTTCCAATCAGCGAATGTGAATATAATAATCCTGAACTCCTACATGCCAAGCTTGGGGCATTTTATGCAAGGGAAAAATATGACGTAAAGGATCCTGATATTCTGTCTGCGATCGCATGTCATACCACAGGAAAACCGGCAATGAACATGCTTGAGAAGATCCTGTTTGTTGCAGATTATATCGAGCCGAACCGGAAACCATTAAAAGAGATCGAGGAGATCCGGAAGGAAGCATTTGCCGATATTGACAAATGCATCGTTCATATCCTGAAAAATACTTTATCGTATCTTGATACTACAACGGATGATACCGATCCGATGTCGATCGATACCTATAATTATTATGTTGCTCACCAGGCGGTAGCGGATAAGCTGAAAGAAGTCGATATTTAAACAGGCAACAATAAATAAACGAATGGGATACAATATTAAAACCAATATACAGAGCAGGAGGAGCGTCATATATGAATACAGCACAGGAAATGGCAGCAATTGTTTATAAAGCCCTGGATGATAAAAAAGCCTTTGATATTAAGATCCTTGATATTAAAAAGATCTCTGCTGTAGCTGATTATTTTGTTATTGCAGACGGAACAAACAAGAATCAGGTACAGGCGATGTGTGACAGTGTGGAAGAAGAAATGCACAAAGCCGGATATTCCTTAAAAAGTGTGGAAGGATATTCACAGGGAGGATGGATTTTGTTAGATTATTATGATATAATTGTTCATATCTTTTCGGATGAGGCACGCAGATTCTATGATATCGAACGTATATGGAATGATGCAGCCGATGTAACAAAGGATTTACTTTCATAGATATGTTTTTGGGGTAGGTATGAACGATAACAGATTATTAAAAGACAATTATATAAAGATCAATCATATAGCAGCGAAGTGTATGCGTTTTTTTGTTGCACTGGTAGTTGCGTTATGGGCATTCGCATTTTTCAGCAGAGAATGTAACCTTGTGGTGGTTACGATATGTATGGTTCTCTGCTGTATTTTTTCGCTTATTCCGACGCTTGTTATTGACTTTTTCAAGCATGACAGGAATGAGGCGATCAAATATGTAGTCATATGTATCGCAGT
Organism: Clostridium sp. BIOML-A1; assembly: GCF_009874105.1. Classification (NCBI taxonomy): domain Bacteria; kingdom Bacillati; phylum Bacillota; class Clostridia; order Eubacteriales; family Clostridiaceae; genus Clostridium; species Clostridium sp. BIOML-A1. Next base: position 78,697 of record NZ_WWTL01000002.1, read on the forward strand.
TTTTAACTGTATGATATTGAGCTCTGTATTTTCCCATATGGCACTGGTTGTCTGGATCTTCCCGATTCTGCTGACATCATTATATTATAATAAGACGCTGGTCGTATTTACCGCGCTGATGTCTACTGTTGGTGTTATCCTTGCAGATTTTATCAATCTTACATACTGTGATTTCATGGTTGCGCCGATTTATATGGACTATACAGACAGCATGGTCTTGTCGGTATTTCCATGTGTGATCACAATCCTGATCCTGTCACTCGTTGCATACTTCATCGTATCCAGAAACTCTACGATGCTGAATTCTGTAATTGATAACGCAGAAGAAGTAAAGAGCAATCAGAAAGAGCTGATATTTGCATTTGCTGAATTATCCGAGAGTAAATCCAAATATACAGGAGAACACATCAAACGTGTAGCAGATTACATGCGGGTGCTCGGAAAGGCATCCGGTTTTGATGATGATTACGTTGATAAGCTGTCAACGGCTGCCATGATGCATGACATCGGAAAGCTTATGATCAGTGAGGAGATCCTGGATAAGCCCGGTAAACTGACAGATGAAGAATTTGCGATCATGAAAAGTCATGTTCTCTATGGTGATGCACTTCTGGAGCATTGTCCGGGTGAGATCATGCAGATTGCAAGAACAATTGCAAAGGAGCATCATGAACGCTGGGACGGAACAGGATATCTAGGTATGAAAGGTGAGGAGATTGCCTATATCAGCCGTTTAATGGCGGTATGTGACGTTTTCGATGCACTTACCTCTGAACGGTACTACAAGCGCGGATGGTCCGTAGAAGAGACGTATAATGAGATCGTAAGCCTGTCCGGAAAGCATTTTGATCCACAGGTTGTAGAGCTGTTCAAGCAGAACTTTGATGCATTCAAGGAGATCGCAGAGAGACAGCCGGATAAACAGGTATATTAAGAGAGAGGGATTTTATGAGAGGATTTAAAAGAACTGTTAGTTTATTAATTGTTATATGTGTGATGATCACATGTTGTTCTGTAAACACGAATACTGCTGAAGCTGCTGCAATTACAGTTAAAAAAGGCAGCGATATTTCGGAAATAAAAATTAATGAAACAACTCAAAAGGTTACTGCAAAGGAAATAAGCCATAAAGCCGGCTGGTATAAAAAGTCAGGTGTGCAGTATTATTTTAATAAGAATAAAACGACGGCATCTTATAAATGGGAGAATAAGACTCTTTATCAGTGGAAAAACGGTAGTTTTAAAAAATATAATGGTGTCTGTAAATTAAGTGATGGTAAATATTATTACTTTAAAAAAGGTAAGAAAACAGCATATTCTGTAAAAAGTAATAAATGGAAAAAAGATAAGAAATCAGGACAGCAGTATTTCTTTTATAAAAATTCAAAATCTGCGTCTTATTTATATGATTCAAATAAAAAGACTGTTAAGAAGTGGGATAAATCTAAAAAGCAATATGCCCTGTGTACCGGATATGTAACATTAAGCGATGGTAAACGCTATAAGTTTACCAATGGTAAAAAAGATGTAACAAAAGTTACTCCTGCAAAAAAATACAATGATCCAGGTCCTGTAAATAATATTTTAAATAGTGGAAGAGCATATGGTTCAACATATGATAAAAATGGCAATGTAACATGTCATGTAGATAATTATGGATATGTTTACGATAAAAATGGAAATTATGCTGGATTTAATGTATATTATTAAAGGCGTATTTCTGAATATTGATAAAATAAAATGGAAAGCAGCTATTTGAATTATTCGGATGCATTCCATTCTATTTGGATGTATTGAAAGAATATTAAAGATTAAATAGTTTTATCGAAAGCTAAAATTCATTTTTGAAAGCCATTATTAGAATTTATATAAATGTCTGGACCTTATATAAATGTCTGGACCTTTTGCAAATATCTGAATCTCTGTTATAAATAATATGAATAGTTTAAATATTATATCTGATGTGAATTTGAGGTGAATAAAATGCAGAATGATCATATAGATCTGGCAGAATTAATAAATGCGAACAATCCTAATCTATGGGATTTTGAAATCCTAGATGGCATCAGTTTTATGAATTGTAACCGGATTCACCCTTTAAAGCAAAAAGAAATCCAGAAATTAGTAAATAGCTGTGCCGAGGATAACGGACTTGATGCGTTAATTATATTTGGAAGTTCGGTTGAATTTCGTTGTAACTCAAAAAGTGATATAGACATGGTAGTTATACGAAATGATGGTTGTAAAAAAGTGCCGAATGTTTTTTTTGAAATAAATAGTGACGTCGATATTTTGTTTGATATTGGTGAACGTTTAAAAAAGATTTTATGGGAGCATGGTGTATTAGTTTACAGGAGGGGATAGTATGTGTGATATTCGATATTTCAGAATGGCACGACATCATTTTATATCAGCAAAAGAAGCATTAAAATGTTTTAGTTGGGATGAACTATTTATTAATGATACTGCTTACAAACTTCAACAGTGTGTGGAATTTACATTAAAAGCCTTTTTGGAATGTAAAGGTGTAACAGTGCCGGAAACTCATCAGCTAAATAAACTGATTCGTATGTCGAAGGATAACGGATCGGCATGTATAATAACAGAGTGGTTGGAGAAAAATGCAATTCAAATAACAGAATGGGAGAGTCAGACCAGATATAATTTTGATTACTATCTTGAATTACAGCAAATTCAGGAAGCAATATCTGAAATTGACAAATTTCTGAGCGTAAACGGCTTAACAGATATTAGGGATCCGGAAATAACGAAGGATATCGAAGAAAAATTGTTAAGCATAATTCCTAAAAATTACGCTCCTACAGACAATTTTGAATTAAATGTGTATTATCATATATTTAAGAAAAGATTGAGTCAGAAAAAGGTTGCTGAATAAAAATGCATTCAAAAAAATTAAAACGGCTATGTGAAGCAGCAAATGGTTCGGACTGGATGCCATGCCTGATGCAGGAACTGCCAACAGATACGGAACCATTTAACCTGCTTATGATCGTTACGGGTAAAACGGATGAGATATGCGGTAAATATTCCTATCAGCTAGATGATTATATGCATAAACGCGGTATCGAACATATCTTTTATGATACCACAGGCGGTCATCAGACGGTAGTATGGCAGAATGCCTTATATAATTATGCAAAGAAGCTGTTTGTAAATCAATAAAATGCACCTCTGAAATGATCAGCATTTATTATGCCGGTCATATTGAGGTGCATTTTTGATGTGCAAAATATATTTCTGTACTAATCGTTTTTATCCGGAAAGCACTTATCTAAATCAGATCAGATAAAATTACGGAACAGACCGATCACACGTCCGAGAATCTCACAATTTTCAACAATGATCGGGTCCATATAATCATTTTCCGGCTGTAAACGAATATAACCATTTTCTTTATAAAAGGTCTTAACTGTTGCAGAATCCTCGATCAATGCAACGACGATTTCGCCATTTCTGGCAGAAGAGCACTGCTCAACAATTACAAGATCCTTTTCATAAATACCTACATTGATCATACTGTCACCCTTTACACGAAGCATAAAGGTCTGGTTATTCGTATTATGAATATATTCCGGTGGAACAGGAAAGTAGTCTTCGATGTTCTGTTCTGCAAGGATCGGCTGACCACAGGAAACCGTTCCAACTATAGGAATATTTACCAGTTCCCGTTTTGTCAGTGAAAAATCATCGTCTATGATCTCAATCGAACGGGACTTTGTCAGATCCCTTCTGATATATCCCTTTGCCTCTAATGATGATAACTGAGCGTGTACAGAAGAAGTTGACTTCAGATCAACAGCCTGACAGATCTCTCTGATTGATGGCGGATACCCCTTTGCAAGAATCTCATGACGTATATATTCAAGGATCTGAGTTTGCTTATCCGTGAGCTTTTCTTTTCCCATATGTAAATCCTCCTAAATGTATTAAAAAAACTTATATGAATAATAGTAGCACATAATTGTTCGTTTTGCAAACAAATGTTCTCTTTCTTGTGTGCGTTTTTTTACTCATCCATACTGGTATTATAAAGAAGTCATCGGGATATGACGAATATATTTTCGAATAATCCATACAAATGTTCGGAAATATATTGACAAATGAACAACTGTTCGATATAATTTATTCAAACATTTGTTCAGAAGATTATATTACATATAGATTTTAATTCTAAGGAGGAAGAGAACATGAAGAACGTAGTAAGATTTATCAGTACAAAAAAGATTTTCATTATAGCAGGTATTATCCTGGTTACAGTATTATATATCCTTATATCCCATAAGGATTCACCAGCAACCAGCGCGTCGAACGCAAGTAAGAAATATTATAAATGTATCACCATAGAAGAAGGAGATACCCTGTGGGATATCGCAAATGAATATAAGACAGAAGAGTATGCTTCCACACAGGCTTATATCGATGAAGTGCTTGCGATGAATAATCTGAATACAGATGTCATCGTAGATGGAACTAATTTACTGATTCCATATTATAAAGTAAATGATTACGAATAAATAATAAAAAGTATCTGTTATAAAATGTTATATGGTTTATCTGTTTAAAACAGATTTGCCTTATAAGAGGATAAAAACAGATACTTTTTTATTCAAAATATAACTATATATATTTATAATACACAGAATTCGTGGTATAAAGAATCATAATTATCGAATTACATAATAGAATGTGCTCATTTGGCATCTTTATTGTAAAGTCTTGGATTGTCGATCTTTACAGGCCAGCCATCCGGAGTTCCCCGTTCGATAGCGGAAAAAATCCGCTGCTTGCAGCCGGGAGTTTCCTTTTCCAACTTCGCCAGAGTTTGTTTTGCATATTCACGTTTCGTATATCCATCGGCAGGACAAGGGCTCTTGATAACAGGAAGCTGCATATCATTTTTAAAAGAGATAATTTCACCTTCGTTTATATACATAAGAGGGCGAATAACCATCAATTCACTTTTATCCAGATATGTTTTAGGTGAGAATGTATGGATTCTGCCTTCATATAATAATGACATAAGGAAGGTTTCAATAAAATCATCCTTATGATGCGCATAAGCAATCTTGTTACATCCAAGATCATTTAATTTCTGATTTAATGCGCCTTTTCGCATTTTAGCGCATAAAGAACATGGATTTTTCTCTTTTCGGACATTGAATACAATATCATATATTTCTGTATCTACAATATAATAAGGGACATCCAGTCCTTTACATAATTGTTCGATCTTTGCAGTATCAAAATTATCAAAGCCGAGATTAACTGTAATAGCGATCAGATCAAATTTTTTTGGATAGAATCGTCGTAATTCAGCCAGAGCATAGAGTAAAGTCAGGCTGTCCTTACCACCGGAAATACCAACTGCAATTTTATCACCATTATCGATCATTTCATATGAATCGATGGCACGTCTTGTATAACTTAATAACTTTTGTAATTTCATATAATTACCTCAAAATGAAAAGATTTGTTTCATAACCGTGTATATTATACTTATAAAAGAAATTGGTTTCAAGAAAATATTGATGAAAGAATTGCTGTCGATTAAACTAATTTTGGGACAAAGCAGAAGATAATAATATCAAGAATATAGGTTATTTTCTGTTTGTCCAATTTTTTTGTCCTGAATTTAACTTAAATAAATAAACTCAAAGTCCGGACAATGTAGATTCATTTAAGTGAATTTGGGACAAAGTAGAAAAATTAAACCAAAGTCCGGACAAAGTAGAAGTATATCATATATTTAAGGTATTTAAAATAGTGTAACGGAAACTATTCATATGTTCTATTAATTATGGTATAATTAATATATAATTAATCATCCGAAATACGGAGTTATACAGACAGGAGTGGAATGATGGCAACAATGCCAAAACGGGCAAAGGCATTGTTAGGGTTTCCCTTCTTTGCTTTTATTACGGTTTGGCTTTTGTAATAAACGAAGGAGGAAAACATGGAAGATTTTAGGAAGGAAGTTTTGGAAACGGCAAGGGGATTGAGGTTGATGGATGATGTCTTTTTTCGCCTGATCGGAGAGAGAAAAGATGTTGTTGAAGAAATTCTCAGAACCCTACTAGATGAAAAGGATCTGGTTGTAATTGAGTGCAGCACACAGAAAGTAATATCCAATTTATTCAGAGGTGTTACCCTGGATGCATTATGCAAGCTCAAAGATGGACGGTATGTGAATGTGGAAGTCCAGAAAGATTCTGGTAATGATGATATTCGCCGATGCCGATTCCATCAATCTATTATTACAGCGAAGGTTACACCAAAGGGAACCAAATTCAAGGATATTCCGGATGTAATCGTTATATATATCACAGGATATGATGCATTAAAGAACGGTCAGGCAATAACCTGTGCTGAAATGTGTCAACTGGTAAATGGTATATATCAGCCGCTTGATGATGGCGCAAAAACCATTTATGCAAATACAGTCATAAATGATGGAACAGATCAATCTGAACTGTTGGCGTTGTTTGAAAAAAGAGATACTTTTAGCAGTGCAAAATTTCCGAAACTCAGTGAAGCAATTAAGTATTATAAGGATGATGAGAAAGGGGCTGGTAGTGTGTGTAATAGTGTTGAGGAACTTGCAAAATTATATGCAGATGAACGGATTATTGGTATTGTAAATAATCTTATCAAACAAGGTCTTACAGATGAACAGATAGCTTCTGCAACAGGGCTTACACCAGAAGCAGTTCACGATCTCAGATAAGGTGAATATTTATTGCAACTTAAAGACAGAGATATGGTAATACATATTTCTGTCTTTTTTTATTGCATTTTTTTGTATATTCATGTAGAATTAAACAAATTAAACCATATAAAAAGAACAGCTAAACTTTGGCCGGTTGCGCTGTTCTCCTTAAATGATATTAACTAAAAGGCATAGTCTGCCTTGTCGTTACTTTTTTATGACATAAATTATATGTAATAATTATCTGCTATTTATTATTACATATTAGTGTTACAATGTCAATCGTTTTTCTACGAAATTCCCCTGTAATTGTACAGTTAATATTCATGGAAAGTATATGTGGTCTAATCTTTTTAAATTATTAAATAAGGAGGATTACGACTATGAAATATAAATTTTCTGAGCCGTTAGAGATGCCACGGGCAACCCATTATGGTAGTAATTATTGGATGTTTGAATCCAGAAAACTTCATCGGAGAGTTACTGCCTATTCAAATTTAGAATATGAAAATCTGCTTATACTGGAAATGAGCCATCATATTGAATTTTTTTGTGAACAACCTTATAAAGCAACCGTATTTATTGGTGATAAAGAAATAAATACCATTTTTGATGTTTATGTGGTTTATAGAGATGGGAGAGAAGAATTTCAAGAGGTGAAATATCAGGAAGAAATTGATTCTGATAACTCTAAAGGTGAGCGAAGTCGGAATCAACTTGTAGCTCAAAAGATATGGTGTATGCAAAATGGATTTGATTATAACCTTCGTACAGACAAAGAAATTGAAGATGGAAAATTTTATATAAGAAATTTAGCATACTTAGCTGCAAAAGCAAGACGGTTTCATATTAATTCAGATACAGCGGATGAGGCAATAATAAATTATCTTTCACTTGTAAATAAAACGACTATAGGCTTCCTTGTAAGTAGCGGACGTTTTGAATATGGTAGAACGATGGATTATCTTGCTGATCTGTATTATAGAGGAATTATTGATTTATCAGATATCCACAATGAATGTATAAGTAATAGAACTGAGGTGATTTTTAATGGCAGAAAAAAGATTTGATATTAATGAATTGAGAAGTATTCGAGAAAACTGGAATGATATACCATCAGAAGTGATACCAGAAAAATATCGGGAAATATATATAAAACGTAAAAAGGCCGTTGATATGTATATTGATGGATATTCAACCCAGACTATTTTGGATAGAACAGGTATTGGACATAATCATATTACAGAATTTATCTTGAAATGTATAACTATGGAAGATGAAGGATTTATTGGATATCAGGGGCTTATTCCTTACACTAGAATAACTCCGAAGCCCCAAAAAGAATCTGGCAATTTTTCTAAATTGATTAAGACATATCCAACACTTAAAGACTTTATCGCAGGCAATTTCTTTGGAGATAAAAAATATACCCTAGAAAAAAATATGAATTTCAAAACATTACATAATAAATTTTTATCAGAGTGTTTGAAACTGGGTATTCAGCAACATGAATATCCATTCAATACATCAACGAAAGGGTATGTATCTCTTTGCAAATATGTAAAGACATTGCAGAAGGAAAATATCAGTAAACAAGCAGAACGGGAATCGAAAGATAACAGACAGAAGCTTCATTCTACAGGTATTGGCAAAAGATATACTCATAACGCTTTGATTCCTTTTTCTGTTGTTCAGGTGGATGGACATATTATGGACATCCAATACAATGTTGAAATATATAATACAGATGGAACTATAAGTAAAATTGTTGCCACAAGAGCGTGGCTATTTGCAGTAATAGATGTTGCCACAAGATGTATATTGGGATTTTCTGTATCCCAGGAATTTAATTACAATCAGTATGATGTGATTGAGGCAATAAAAAACGCCATCGTTCCTCGTGAAAGAATGGCATTTACAACAAAAGGTTTTAGATATCCCGAAAATGGAGGATATTATTCTCTGGCTTTTCCAGAGCTTAGATATGTATTGTTTGATACTCTGATGCTGGATAACGCAAAATCGCATTTAGCCGGACATACCGTAAATAAAATTGTTGATGAACTTAAATGTTCTATAAATTTTGGATCGGTAGCAACTCCAGAAACAAGAGGGATTATAGAGCGTTTTTTTGGTGGATTGGAAACGAGAGGATTTCATAAATTACCATCTACAACAGGATCTAATATAAGAGATTTAAAGAGGAGAGAACCGGAAAAGGCTGCCGTTAAATACGATATAACCTATGATGAGATATTAGAATTACTTGAGGTTTTAATAGCTGAATATAACAATACTCCTCATGGTGGACTAGATAATCTTACTCCTCTCGAATCTATGAGAAAGAAAATTTTTGAAGCTGGTATGAGTCCAACACTTGCGGATGCTTCAATGATAAAAGCTATAGAACAGCTTGATTATAGAACGACTACCAGAAAAGTAGTTGGAGGGAAAAATGGAAAACGTGCATACATAAATTTTCTGGGAAGCGAGTATAGAAGTAACGAATTATCATTGACAGGAACATATATTGGCCAGACTATTACAATTATATATAATCCGAGAGATATATCGTCTGTGGAAGCATATACAAAAAACGGATTATATATTGGAACACTTATAGCAAGAGGGGAATTTGGAACAAAATCTCATTCGGTAAAGACAAGAAAAAATGTAAAAAAATTTGCCCGTGAAAGAGGACGGGAAAAACTTGAATTTGATACGCCTATCACAGCTTATGAACAATCTTTATATGATAAAGGAAAAAAGGACAGAAGATCTGCCACGAAAGCAGATATTGTACGAAGGGAACAGGGTAAAGACATTCCATCTGTAGCAAAGCAGCAAGAAAATGTTTCAACTGATATTAGCAAGTTAAAACCCGAAGTACAAAATGCTAAAGATTTAAAATATGAAGATATAAAGGATCTTGATGCATATGCCTTATATAAAATAATGTTTGGATCGTAAGGAGAGGGTAGTTATGAATAATATCAAAATAGAAGTCCAAAATGGAGACTCATACGAAAATATTTCTAATATGACATTGAGATATATTTCATCCATTAATTTTATCATTCCAACCAAGAATATTCTTGAACTAGAAAAAATCATTTATACATGGGTCCGGATTGGAGCGACTGGGGCATGTATATGGGGGAGACCAAGGCTTGGCAAAACCTATGCTGTTCAATATATAACAGATGGTATTCATAAAAAATTTGGTGATAATTTTCCTGTGTTGATATGGAATATAACAGATCATGCTGATACTGAGAGAAATTTTTATGCTTCAATATTATTAGCTCTGGGGTATTCTATAAATTTGGCATATAGAATGAATACTGCATTAGTGCTTAAAGAAAAACTGTTGAATATACTTGAAACTATGGCGTGTGATACACCGCATAGAAAGATTATATTTATGATTGATGAAGCTTGGAAACTTTGTGATAAAGATTTTTCATGGCTTATGGATTTATATAATAATCTAAATAATAAAGATGTTCAGCTAGTATGTTTTTTATTTGGTACCAGGGAATTAAAAGATCTGAAAAACGAATTTAAGCTCCGCGGAAAAGATCAAATAGTAGGGCGCTTTATGATTTACGAAAAACAGTTTATGGGAATAAATAATAAATCTGAATTGGCTTTTTGCCTATCTGCATTTGATTCATTACATATGGTAAATTCTAACCGGCTTGAATTACAAGAAACAATAAAGGAATACTATTTCCCTAATGCACATAAGAATCAAAGTTTTTTCAATTTGGCGGATGATTACTGGAATGCGTTTCAAAGTGTAAAAGCCAAATATAATATAATGGCAGAAGATATTCCAATGAAATATTTAATTGACAGTTTTAATATCTGTCTGGATCTATTTGGAATTGATAGTATAACTCCGGTAGTTTTTCCAACATTGGAAGAACTTATCGAAAGTATTGAATTTTCCGGGTATGGTGAATCTGACGATGAATACGAACACAAGAAAAAGCATAGAAGATAATAGGGATAAATTACATTGGTATTTATGGAGAAAAGAATGGGTTCGACCATATGAATCTATTTTTAGCGTAATAAGAAATTTTTGTAAAATCAATGTAATTAATGCCATTGACCTATTAAATAAATTAGAACTAAATCAAACAAATTCCGGGCTCTTTAATGGGTATTTGATGTGTGGTTGCAATATTACATTAGAAAAGCAAAAATTAAAGCCTTTATTTGATATTTTGTTACCGGATAATTATTTCGATACCTTAAAGATCTTTAACACAAATAATGAAGAATTAAACCGAACAATTATAGAACGGCAATTTGTGTATTGTCCCAAATGTATGTCAGAAAATTATCACTCGATGTATCATAATATTGTAAATATGGATTGTTGTGTTTTTCATAAGCAGCCATTGATACATAGTAATATTTCATTTGATCTACGTTCTATTAGATATTCAGATGGTAAAGATGCTGATATGAATGTTCGCAATGCAATATTGCCATGTGAGAGAAAGTTCAAGAATAATGTTTTTAGCCTACGCAGAGAGAAATATGATATTTTTATTCCGATTGCAAAGAAAAAACAGGAAAATATAAATTATATAAACATCGAAAAACCTTTTAAAGACGATAACACGGCAGATAGAGAATTTAAAATACCAGTTTATAAAAATTCGCTGTTTGAGTTTAACGAAAGATTTTTAAACTGGTTTATAGTGGAACAGAAGATGTGTCATTCCCTGGTATATGAATCACAAGGAAATAGATTTAGAACCAGTGATATATCCGCATTAGTAAGTAATTCTCATTTTAAAGGATATAGTCATTATGTGAATTTGTTTTTATACTATAAATTCAGAGAGGCCATAAGAGCATCAGGCATGGATAAGTATATTAAAGACAAGGAAAACAATATGCCAATACTAAAGGATCCTGAATTATATATAAGTGTAGAAGATAAAGAACTTATATGTGGGAGCTTTATTGCTGCAGTATTAGGAACCTGGCATCTTGCTGACACATTTAATTCATATTGGGTAATGCATCCAACCAGTAGTTTAAATGGACTCAGAAAAAGAAACAAGGAAATAAATCTATTATCCATAATAGATGATATTCCCCAAAATTGCATAGGAATAAATGATTGTACGATGGTTCAAATTATATTGGCAATATTGAACGATCAGTATGATTATATGTATACACAGGCATTTAATAAAGTGCTGGTAAATAAAAAAGTTGTAGCTTATAATATTGATATGGGATTGGTGTTGCCTGAATATTATATATGTCATTGTGAAAAGGATGATTATTATAAAATCCTTAGATATAATAAAAGTAAGGAATATTAATTGCTTCAATTTAACGAAATAATTAAGCGTACATTGTCCCAACTTTAGGTTAAATATTCTACATTGTCCCGAATTTAAGTTTAATATTTTCTCAAAATATTCTACTTTGTCCGGACTTTGAGTTTAATATTCTACATTGTCCCGAATTTGAGTTTAATATTTTTTCAAAATATTCTACTTTGTCCGGACTTTGAGTTTAATATTCTACATTGTCCTGAATTTAGGTTTAATTATTAAAGTGGAATTTGGGACAAAGTATTCTAAATTCATATAAAAAGGGGATTGTCCTAAATTTGGTTTATTTATTGTCCCAAATTTAGTTAAATAGACAATTGCACTCAGAGGCAGAGTGTGATATAACTAATTTAGCAGATATAACTTTTCGCAAAACTCAGGTTTTACGAAAAAACATAATTAAATATACACCACATTTAAATGATATTCTGCAATTACATCAATTTTTGATATACATTTAACAGATATTATATATAAAAACATACACGGAATCAATAAATAATATATAAATATATTGTTAGTAGAAAGGAAAAAGGTAATTCCAAATGGCAAACGAATATACAAATGACATCAATATAAAAAATACAATTCTTCTACGAAATATTCTAGCAGAGCTTCCTTCATATGTTAAGATTGTTTTTCGTGGGATTGAAAATCGAACTTCATCCAGAACACGGCTTGGATATGCCAGAGATATAAAAACATTTTATAACTTTTTATGCAGCGAATGCCCACAGTTTCGAGGACGAAAACCGATTGATATCACATTGGAGGATATATCAGCCCTCGAAGCTGAAGATATTGAAGAATATCTGGAATATCTTAAGTATTATGAAAAGGATGGAAAGGTCTATACGAACGCTGAACGGGCTATTAAACGTAAATTATCTGCATTAAGGGTATTCTATGCATATTTGTATAAAAACGACCGTATAAAGTCAAATCCGGCTGAAAAAGTGGATATGCCAAAGATTCATGGTAAGACAATAACCAGACTGGATACAAATGAGGTCGCAGATTTCTTAGATGCTGTTGAATATGGTGATCATTTAACCAAACACCAACAGGCATATCATGCAAAGACAAAGGTTCGTGATCTTGCAATTTTGACGCTCATGCTTGGAACAGGTATCCGTGTATCTGAATGTGTTGGAATCGATCTTAAAGATGTGGATTTTAATAACAGCCGCGTAAAAGTTACCAGAAAAGGCGGTTATGAATCTTATGTTTATTTTGGTGATGAAGTTACAGACGCATTAACAGATTATCTTGAGGAACGCAAACATATAGAGCCGGTATCAGGATATGAAAATGCTCTCTTCCTCTCCAGCCAAAAAAAACGAATGTCTGTTCGATCTGTTGAAATGCTGGTAAAAAAATATTCAGAAGGCGTTATCCCTTTGAAGCATATTACTCCGCATAAATTAAGAAGTACCTATGGCACAGAATTGTACCGAGAAACCGGTGATATTTATCTGGTTGCGGATGTTCTTGGTCACAGCGATGTAAATACAACAAGAAAACATTATGCAGATATGGATGAGGACAGGCGGCGAAGTGCCAGGAATCGTGTTCAATTACGAGAAAAACGTGATGATTAAATCAGTTGTAACTCCCCTATGCAATAAAGTATAAACGTTATTAGAATAAAGAACATTCTTTGAAAATTAATAAAAGAATAATATTAAGTATATGATATGAAAAATGCGCCGGGAAATATCTCTCAGCGCATTTTTTCATTATGTAATATCGTGAGCATAACTCACTCAATGCATTCGAAAAATCGTCCCTTGCAAGCAAGCGATTTTTCATCATTATATCATGTGCTTCGCACATTCTATGCATTTCGCAAAATCAGCATCCTTGCGAGCAAATAATTTTGCGTTCATTATATCATGGTCTAATACTTTGTAACGGCATCGTATAACATATCTACACAATTATCAATTCCAAACTGGCTGGAATTCAGGCAGATGTCATAGCCTTTCATCTCACCCCAACGCTTGGACGTGTAATAATTGTAATAGGATGCTCTTGATTTGTCTTCTTTGCGGATCAAATCCTTTGCTTTCGCATCTGTAAGTTCGTATTTCTTTGCAATACGTTTTATACGATCATCAATATCTGCATATATAAATGCATTTACAACGTTAGAATAATCTCTTAAGGCATAATCTGCACAACGACCTACAAATACACAGGTACCATCTTTTTCAGCAATAGATTTGATAGTGTCAAATGCAGCCAGAAAAACTTTATGATTTAATGGCAATTCACCGGATGTTCCGAATCCTAATGAATATGGATCCATAACTAATGTATAGAGAAAACTGTTTGTTGGTTTCTCGTCAAAGTTCTCAAATAATTCTTCGCAGATACCACTGTCTCTTGCTGCGATCTTTAAAAGTTCCTTATCATAAAACGGAATACCAAGTTTTTCAGCAAGTTTCTGTCCAACTTCTCTTCCGCCGCTTCCAAACTGTCGTCCTATTGTTATAATTTTATTGCAAGCCATAATAAAAGCCCCCTTTGCAAGTATGATTTTTATTTGCTGTAAAAAACAAACTACGGTTTTCTGTATAAAAACCATAAAATTGTTTATTTTTTATAATAAAAATTATAACATTTCCACAAAAAAATGTAAATCAAAAAATTCGTTTTATATCTAAAAATAATATAAAACGAATTTAATAAATTAATGGAAGAATATTCAAACGAATATCTTTTTAGGAATGAGATTTTACTATCCTCAGACATTTAAAGCTCTAACTGTTTTAACAACTTTTGGAAATACTCAGGAAGTTCACTTGAAAATTCTACATATTCTTTTGTGGATGGATGAATAAAACCAAGTACACCGGCATGAAGTGTCTGTCCCTGCAGATGATATGGCTGATTTTTAGGTCCATATATGGCATCTCCTAACAACGGATGCTTAATATATGACATATGAACACGAATCTGATGCGTTCTTCCTGTCTCTAACTGACATTCAATCAGGCAGAAATTGTTTTTTAGCTTTTTCAGAACTTTATAGTGAGTTACTGCATTTCTACCATTTTTATAGTTGACTGCCATTTTTTTTCGATCTGTCGGATGTCTTCCGATAGGCAGATCAACGATACCTTCATCTTCTGTAAAATAATTAAAACAGATTGCATAATATTTTCTTGTGATTGAATGGACAGCAAGCTGTTCTGACAGAAAATTATGAGCAGCATCATTTTTACAGACAACAAGGAGCCCGGTTGTATCCATATCTATTCGATGGACAATACCGGGGCGAAGTTCTCCGTTGATCCCTGACAGAGAATCTTTAAAATGATACATTAAGCCATTCACAAGTGTACCGGAATAATGCCCGGGAGCCGGATGAACAACCATTCCCTTTGGTTTATTTACAATAATAATATCCTCATCTTCATATACGATATCAAGTGGAATATTCTCCGGTTCAATCTCAACGGATGCAATACTCGGAATCGTAATGTCTATTCTGTCACCGGACGCGATTTTCAGACTTGGTTTTGCTTTTTTATCATTCACCAGTATATTCCCATCATCTAACAGCTTTTTCAGAAAAGAGCGTGAATAATTGTCAAAATAATCGGCTAAGGCCTTGTCAACTCGCTTATCTGTCCAGTTTTCATCTGCTTCTATATTATAAGTTTCCATATATTTATTCTTGATCAGAGCCCTTTTTAGACCTTCCAAACAGATCTTCCAGTTCATTATCCTTATATTTAAACAAGATAAGGATAAGCAGAATGATCATACTACAAGTTACATAGATATCGGCAACATTAAAGACAGGAAAATTAATCAGACGGAAATCAAACATATCTATAACGTAACCAAGGCGGATGCGATCGATCATATTGCCAACTGCGCCCGAAAATACAAATAAAAACAGGATCCTGAGATCTTTATATTTATCCATCTTTAACATTTTAATATAAAAGTATACGAGGAATATCAGTACAAGCAGTGTAACAGCTAATAGCAAGATACGTTTTCCCTGTAAACTACCCCATGCTGCTCCACGATTCTGGATATAGGTGATGTGAAATACATTTTTTATGACTGGTATTGTATCGGATAACGCCATATGGCTTGTGATCAGGAATTTTACAAGCTGATCCAGACCAATCAGTAAGAATACACTTACGATTGCAAATATACTGTTTTTTTTCATTCTGATTTCCTTTCTATGATTTTTTTGCATTTATCAGTAAAATCCCTGTCTGAAACAATATTCAGGCAGGGAATCTTTATTTGTTATTTGATTTTAGATTTACTGGTTTTTATATTTGAACGGATCTACGAAAGAACCGCCACCAAGATTCTTTGTATATACTGAAGAATCACTTGAAAGATTACCTCCGGATGATCCGCCAAGTGTGGAATCTCCCATACCGGAACCTCCTCCTCCGCCAAGTGTAGATTCTTCACGTCCCTGCGGATCGCCACTGAAAGTAGAAAAACTGCCTGAACCTGCCCCCTCGCCATTAGAACCTGCAGGAGCATATGCTGCAGCATTTCCATTAAAATACTTGGCATCCTTCATAATTTCGTCAAAATCAACACCTAATTCTTCGTTGATCGGATTCGTTGCAAGAAATTGAAGATGTGAATCCATCAGATTTTTAAATGCCATCGTGTAATCTCTGTATTGTTGCTTAATGCCCTCAATACTGTCTTCAATTCTTTCCAACTCTTCTCTTGCCTGATGAACAATATTATTTGCCTTGATTTTTGCATCGTTCTCAATAATCTTGGCCTTGTCATTTGCATTCTTTGTAGCTTCTTCTGCGTTCTTCTCTGCAAGCATAAGTGATTTCTGAAGCTTTGATTCTGTAGTCCTGTAATGCACCAGACTATCTGTAAGTGTCTTGACCTGATTGGTCAGTTCAGCATTTGATTTATACAACTCTGTATAACTCAAAATAACAATATCAAAAAATGAATCAACATCTTTTTTGGTATACCCCATACCATGCTGAAATTTCTTTTGTTGTAAATCAACAGGTGTAAGCATTTGTAATCCTCCCTTAACATTCCTTCAGAATCTGCAAGTGCAGATCATTATTTAGTCATTTATTAGTACTTGCTTAATTCTGGAGACAAGAATGCATCATTCAATAATTCTTCTCTGAGGTCACCGGATACATAGATATCTGCCGGAGCTGCAATGAAGATATTACCGGAAATTGCCTGTAACGATCCATCAAGGGAATAACATGCACCGGCAATAAAATCGATAATTCGCTGTGCTGTAGACAGCTCCATTCCCTCCATATTGATCACGATCGCCTGTCCGCCTTTTAAATGGTCGATGATCATCTGTGCATCATCAAATTCATCCGGTTTAATAACAAATACCTGCTGGGAACCGCCCTGACTTCTGTTGTTAAATGAAACAAGTTTTGTATTATTGGAAGCTGTAGCTGTATTCTTTGCCGGTTTTACAAATTTTGATTTTTTAGCAGCAGCGCCGGCACTCTGTGTAGCAGCTGCTGTATATGTAGATGCAGATGATCTTCCATTTACAGCCTTTGGCTTTGGCTCATATTCTTCATCAAAATCATCTTCATCGTCATCATATTCATCATCATCAAATAAATCATCTTCATATTCATCGCTGGAGTCATTTATTTTAAAATAATCCAGAAAGCTTTTTTTTCCATTCTTTGCCATAATGGTTCTCCTTTAAATATTATAGTTTCTTGCACCAAAAATTCCTGTACCCACTCTGACCATAGTGGCACCCTCCTCAACGGCAACTTCATAGTCATTTGTCATGCCCATCGAGAGGACATTCATATGGACATTATCAATGTTTTTAGAATTGATGTCAAGTAATAATTCTCTCAGGCGTCGGAAATGAACCCGATTATCCTCAGGATCATCAACAAACGGCGCGATCGTCATCAGACCTTCTATCTGTATATGAGGAAAATCCTTGATCTGCATAATAAGATCTTCTGTTTCTTCAACAGAAACACCGAATTTGCTCTCTTCTCCGGCGACATTTACTTCGATTAATACTTTAACTACAACATTATGTTTTGCAGCTTCTTTTTCAATCGTTTTTGCAAGATTTATTGAATCAACAGAATGAATCAGACAGACCTTATCAACGATGTATTTTACTTTATTTGTCTGTAAATGACCGATCATGTGCCAGTTTACTTTGCGGGAAACGGTTTCATACTTATCAACCAGTTCCTGTACTTTGTTCTCGCCAAAATCTATAGCGTCTGTCTCTGCAAGCAGTTCTTCAATATCACTTAAAGGCTTTGTTTTGCTGACTGCGATCAGTGTAACATCTTTTCTGTCTCTGCCTGCCCGTTTGCAGGCTTCTGTAATCTTCTGATCTACTAACTCATAGTTTTCTTTTAACATTTTTCTATCACTCCTAATATATGATCTGGTTTTCCTTTACAGATGTACCATCCAGTACAATACGATCATATGCTGATATTCCATATGCTGTATTAGGATCGATTATTGAATAATCATCTCCATTTACGGTTATATCGATCTGTTTGAATAGCGCTGTTCCCTGTGTGATACAATAAACACCTTTTAGCTTATAGATTCCCGCTGTTGATACATTAAAGGTGATATCCGATTCATTTGCGGCGAGAACCGCATCTTCCTTGATATCTGCCGGATCAACATAGCAGAAATGATCATCTGTAAAATATATAGTAGGGGATATCTGTACAACCGAAGTTGAGCCATCCTCTGTTAATACGATCTGGTTAAAATATTTCTTTTCCGTCGTTCCGCTTCCGCCGGACAGATATCCGACCGGTATCATAAGAACATCTTTTTCAACAATCGCTGAATTTGGGATCTTAAGTCCTTTTGTTTCGGAGAAGATAAATGTAAGATTCAGATAACGTTCTGAAACATATTCAGCAAGATATCTGCTCATGTCAATGATAATAAAATAATTTCCATCCTTTTCAATTGTCTCGTATTTGGCTGAAATCTTTTTACTTGAGTCATTGATTCGAAATCGAACATGTTCATCTTTTTTTACTTTGCTGTATTCTTCTTTTGTAAGCATGACAGCAATCTTCCAGTCCTCATCATCAATAATCTTATATACAGGTTTTCCGGATTCAACAATATCGCTTTTTTTTAACAATTCTTTTGAATACTTGGTTTTATCAAAATCATCAGCCGATAAATTGTTGATATCAAAGTCTTCGTAACCATCCATATAATAGGATACAATTCCACTGGCCGATGATTTAACCGCTGTAAATGTCGAATCAAATGATTTGTCTGAGGATAACTGTTCTAAAGCCATATCCTCATACATTTCAAGAACCTTATTATCAATTGTATTTTTAAATTCATATACTTCTGAAAAATCAGAAGTCGAAAATCCAGTTTTGAAAATCTGTATCTGTTTACTCAGATCATTATAATCGTTTGCTGATAACGAAGTATTGTTACTGTTCTGTACTTCATAAAGTGCATCATACATAGAACCTGTCTCATCAACAGAATATACACTGGATCCTTTTGCTACTTTTTCGCCATCCCGGATATAATAACAGATATAGCCGGAGGTTGAACTGTAGTTCAATGTCTCTTTTCGAACAGCAAGCCCCGGAACAGTAAAGTTAGTATCATAGCTGCTTTCTTCTACCTGAAATACACTCAGGTCGTGATCATTCATTGATATAATGATACGGATCAGCATATATATAAACATGATCGCAAAAATGATAAACCCGAAACTGATCTTGACAGGCTGTCGTTTCCTGACTTTTCTTTTTATGGAAGTCATATATATCTCCTTTAGTCTGTGTACTGATCCTGAATCAGAGACACAGTACCCTTCGCAGGTATATTTTTATTATAATGCGGCAATGATATTGTCCTTATATGTATCAGGAACTTCGGAGCTGTCTGTTGCAAAACAGAGAACGATACCGATGTTATATTTTTCACTGATCTTGTTCATGAGATCAAGAGCATAGCTGATCTGCTCCGGCTTTACATATGTTACAGATGTAAAGTTGTCAATATAAATCTTTTCAATATCTTTATTCTGAGAAATAATACCAAGAATAAAGCCTGCAAACATTTCCAGATTATCCACTTCGTAGTTTGTACAGTTAATCATTCTGACGCGATTACTGAGCTCATATAAATGCTTGTTATTATTATCAATAAAGACAACAGAACCTGTTACAACTTTTACCTCATTGTTAACCTTGTCAATCAGAACCTTTGTTTTTCCTTTACCCTTATCACCTGTAATAATCTGAATCATAATAAAACCTCCTGAATTATATTAAAACAGTTATATATTTTGAGTGGACAAAATGTCCACTCAGATAGCTGTTTATTTTGCAGTATTAATTAACATAGTCATATCATTATATAACGTATCCCTGTCTTCTGCTCCGGCAATAACAGCAACATATTTATCACCTGTATCATCTTTTACAAATTCAAGGATCAGACAGTTGCCGGCTGCTGTGGTCGTACCGGATTTCCAGGAACCTAACGAATACCCCTCCGGGAATTTAAACTCACCGGATATATAACCATTTGTTGCCTGTAATGTGACACTTTTCTCTGCACCTGTTTCATCTGTATATGTAAAATCATATGAATCGAGTGAATCAATCAGATATGCCATGTCATGTTTTATGAATTCTGAAAAGATCAGATAGAGATCATATGCAGTCGTATAATGATCGTCTGAATGTAATCCATGGCAGTTCACAAAATGCGTATTTGTAGCACCTAATTCAAATGCTTTTTCATTCATTTTCTCAACAAATGCATCCTCACTTCCTGCAATCTTTTCTGCAAGCAGAACACCGCAGTCGTTGTATGAACGAATCAAAAGGCCATATAACAGATTCTTTACTGTTACAGAGCATCCTTTTGTAAGATCGCTCACACCTACATTATCTTCCTGAAATGTAACAGTATGTGATAATGTAATCGTGTCATCTAAAGATAAAGTTCCGTCTTCGATACTTTCCATAACAAGAAGACCTGTCATTAATTTAGTCATGCTTGCAGGGTAAATACGATCATGTGCGTTATGTACAACTAAAGCCTCTTTTGTTGAGTCATTTATCAAAACTGCCGACTTAACCGCGCTGTAGTTCTCATCAGCAAGAGCCTCTCCATCGGGTATGACTGTATACTGGTCACCAAAGCTGTCAGAGCTGTATAAAGGCAGATTCTCAGATATTCCAAGTGCAAGTTGATTGCTTGTATCATAACTTCTTTTTGTGCATCCGGATAAAACAAGAATGGGAATCAGCATGACTGCCATCCATTTTGTCAATTTTTTCATCTTTATATCTCCAAATTATTTATAAAATTCCCGCCAGTCGAGATCTCCTCGGTCTAAAGCTTTGATCAGGAGCTCTGCAGTTGCAAGATTTGTTGCAAGCGGAATATTATGCATATCACATAATAAAAAGATATTGTTGATATCCGGTTCATGTGCCTTTGGATGCAAAGGATCCCGGAGAAAAATAACCATATCAATATCATTGTTCTCAATCTGTGAACCTAACTGCTGTTCACCACCCAAATGTCCCGCAATATATTTATGAACGTTCAGATTGGTAACCTCCTCAATCAATCGTCCCGTTGTTCCTGTCGCATATAAATCATTTTTACTTAAAATTCCTCTGTAAGCAATACAGAAGTTCTGCATCAGTTTTTTTTTCGCATCGTGTGCTATTAACCCTATATTCATAACTCTCCTCCTAGTATTTCTTCTTTTGCAGATTTATATTTAATACCAATCCAATACCGGCACTCATACTTACAAGAGAACTAAGTCCGTAACTGATAAACGGAAGCGGAAGGCCTGTATTCGGTAATAATGCAGTTGCAACTCCGATATTAATGAATGTCTGAAAAGCAACCAGTGAACCGATTCCCGCTGCTATATACATACCCTTTTTGTCCTTTGCGTGCCTAGCAACCCGAATACATTGTAACACTATCAGGCATAAAATTGCAATAATAATCACACTTCCAATAAAACCTAATTCTTCACCTACTGCCGAGAAGATAAAGTCTGTCTGCTGCTCAGATATCAGGTTCGTATCCTTAACGGTTGCTACGGTTGAGTTATTAATACCCTTACCGGATAACTGACCGGAACCGATCGCCATAACTGAATTATCCTGTTGATCGGAGGATGCACCATATTCACTTCCGTATATATGTCCCAGAATACGATTAATCTGATAAGTTTTCAAAAACTGAGGCAGATTATCCTGTTGGATATACCAGATAAATCCACCAAAACATGGAACAAGAATCAGGATCATAATACCTATGAGTTTCAAACTGAGTCCTGCTACAAATATAACAATAAATAGTGTGACCATAATACAGATCGAGGTAGACAAATCGGGTTCTGCCACGATCAGACCAACAGGAACAGCCAAAAATACCGCAAGCTTTGCAAGTACCTTTGGCGTGTTCAAATCTTCGTAGTTTTTTTCCAGAAAAACTGCTGTACAAATGATCAAAATAATTTTAGCAAATTCTGATGGCTGTATTGTGAAAGAGTCTGATATATAGAACCAACGGCGAACGCCCTGATCTCCTCCTCCGGAACCGACCAACAGAACTAGCAGAAGCAAAAGTATATTTCCCGCATAAAGGATCATATAATATTTGCATATAAAATTGTAATCGATCAATGATACAATGATCATTCCAATTACACATGCGCCTACACCGATCAACTGTTTCGTCTGAAAATCCGGTCGAACGCTGCAGATTGTGATTGTTCCCATAATCATAGCTGCGATCACAAATAATACAAGCTTAAAATTATAGTTGATCAGACTGTATTTTTTTTCCGTTGACATGTCCATCTGTTTCATGTGTTTCATCTTTTTCTTTGTCCTTTTTCATATGTATTCCTACAACCGGGATTCGTGCAATGATAAATGAATCCGAAAGCTGTACTGTCATATTTGCTGAATCGATATTAACATAGGCCGCAACGCATTTTCGCATATCATCCCGAATTCTTGTTACGACATCCGGAGTACAACCTATTCGATCAGCCATTAATATATTTTTTAATCGTTCTCTGGCATAATGCCCGGAATTATAGCTTATCACATTCGATACTGCTCTGTTTTCTTTCATAATATTAAACTTCACCCCTTTATGCATGTTTTTTTCTGAATAAACGCTTAAAAGGTTTTCGTTTAAAAACATTAAAATCTGTAAGAGGAATGCTGTCACCAAGTATCCGTCTGCAAATATCGATATAAGCATTTCCTGATATGGTATTACTTCCCGCGAGTGGTTCTCCTTTATTTGTTGAAATAACAATCTGCTCATCATCCGGGATAACCCCAAGCAAGTTTACTGCAAGGATATCGACAACATCATCTACAGACATCATATCACCTTTTTTCACCATATCATAACGGATACGATTTATGATAAGGTCGATCTTGTCTATTTCATTTGCTTCTAATAATCCTATAACACGATCCGCGTCACGAATTGCAGATACCTCCGGTGTAGTAACTACGATGGCACGATCTGCTGCGGCAATAGCATTTTTAAATCCCTGTTCGATTCCGGCCGGACAGTCGATAATAATATAATCAAAATCAGCCCGCATTTCGTCGACAAGCTTTATAATCTGTTCCGGTGAAACTGCAGTCTTGTCTCTTGTCTGTGCGCATGGCATCAGAAAAAGATCCGGGTTGTTCCGATCCTTGATCAAAGCCTGTTTATACCGACAGTTTCCTTCTACAACATCAACAAGGTTATATACAATCCGGTTTTCCAGTCCAAGGACAATATCCAGATTTCTGAGACCAATATCGGTATCTATCATAACGACTCTCTTTTTCAACCCTGCCAGTCCGGTTCCGATGTTGGCTGATGTAGTTGTCTTGCCAACTCCTCCCTTTCCTGATGTTACAACAATTACTTCACTCATAAAACACCTCCGTCAATATCTTTTCCTGTTTTAAAATATGCATTGAAATTTTATCTTAAAGTGAAGTCTGTGACAGCGCCTGAAAAAGAAGTTGTCCATTTTCGCAGCTTGCCATCATCGCATCATCTGTATGAAATTGTTTTCGGTTCTGTTTTGTTTTATTATAAACAGCTGAACCGATCTTTATATGAACCGGCTCCATCTGAAGAGCCAGAACAAATCTGTTTTTTAAGTGATCCTGTCCGGCAATCACGTTTCCTGAAAGTTTTCCGAGAACAATGACATTTCCATTCGAAATAATCGTTGCTTTTTTCTCTATATTTCCGAGTATGATTATACTCTTTTTTACCTCCAACGTCTGACCTTTTCGTAAATTCCCGCAAAAAAACTGAATCGTATCATTCTTAAATATATCCGGTGGTAATGCTTTTTTTTCTATTGTTGAAAACTGTTTGTCAGACAATTTCTTTTGAACATTTTTTTTGACTTGTTTTTTTTCAGGTGGACTCTTTGCTCTGTGAGGTGGAATATCGATCTGACTACACAGATCCTGTTTTGAAGCTTCCAGACAGAATTCCACTTCGGTATTTGGAAGATGATTCAATTCATATAGGATCTGTTCCTCTTCTCCGGAGGATAACAGTCTCCCTTCAAATGTAACCGGTACTCTTCCGCTTTTTTTCAAAAATACTTCCTGACTGTATAATTTCTCTCTGATATCAGAAAGAATCTGTTCCATTGAATTATCTTCATTCAGAATGATACGTATTCCATGGCTGTTTGCCTTCATAACAACGTCGGTATTCATATTCAATCCCTCATCATAATAAAATGCCTGCAAACCAAGGCTCTTTTATCTGGTGTATCTGATATCCAAATTGTTATATTCAATCAGGAATTTAATCGGAAAGTGCATTGTTACCGGTAATAGTTGTATTCTCAAGAACATCAGGATCATACAAATATGCATATACGAGACCTGAAAGCTCGACTGCATTACCGGAAGAATATCCAAATGGTATTACACTTGTAACCGTTACCTCAGGATTTTCATATGGTGCAAATGATACAAATAACGCATGGTTCGGTCTGGCTTCGCTCTGCTGGGCAGTACCTGTTTTGCCTGCTACTGCGACATTGATCTGATTGATCAGTGCACTGCTGCTTGTATGAACGGAAACAACCTGTCGCATACCCTGTCTTACAACATTCCATTGTTCTGCAGGAAAATCAAGTTGGTTATGAACCTTATGCTCATTTTTATATACAACATTGCCATCAATATCCTTTATTTCCGAAACAAGGCTTAAGTCATAACATGTGCCGCTGTTTGCAAGGGTTGTAACATACCGGGCAAGCTGAGTTGCAGTGAAGTTATTCGTACCCTGTCCAATCGCAGTACGGATTGAATCCGCATCTGATATCTGAGGTTTACTTTCAGGCAGTTCAATGCCTGATGTGCTGTCAAATCCAAACATACCTGCATATTCCTGAAGCCGTTCCACACCGGTGATATCGCTGTAGGTTCCTGTATCTTTTGTTGCCATCCGATATCCAAGTTCATAGAAGAAATAGTTACAGGATTCCTCAATTGCCTTAGATATACCGATTGTTCCATGTGCAGACGGATAAATCCAACATTTAGCAGGTGTCTCTGTTTTATCAAAGTATCCTTTGGTCTGGATCACATCGTTGACCCCGATAACGCTCTCATTCATACCGGCAAATGCGGTGATCATTTTGAATGTAGAACCGGGCGCTGTCTGCTGCATAGTTGCCCTACTGTACATTGGTGTTGTTTTGTCTGTCGTAATCTTCGAATAATAATCTGCATCAATCATATTGGTAAGACGATTATTATCATAGCTTGGATAACTTGTCATTGCTTTAACTGTCCCATTATTCGGATTCGTAACGACAATTGAACCGGAGCAAGGATCAAGCGCCAGCATTGCCGGAGTAATCTCAAGATTTTTAATTTTTTTACATATGAAGTCATAGCTTCCCATAACACCGGCTTTATAATCGGAATAATCTGCGTCTGTTGCCATATTAAGGATACCCTGGTCATATAACAGGTTAATTACCTGACTTCCTGTAAGTTCTCCTGATATTATCATATATTTAAAAACAAGTTTGTCGAAACTGGTATTATTTTCAAATTCTTTTAAGATATATTCTGTCAGTACGTTGTAAATCTCATCTGTATCATAATAATCGCTCTTTGTTGATATGCCGGAGATGTCGATGGCGCCCTGGCTGATCGCATATTTCAGATATTCGCACAGCGAAATACTGTTGTTTATATACGAAACATAAGCAGCATCAGATTTGTCAATCTTGCTCGGGTTGTAAATTCCCATCTCACTTAACTGTTCACAGATAAATTCCATATAATCCTGATACTGTAATGTCAGATCATGTAATGGAGTATGACTGACGTTTAATATATCATCCAGTCTTGAAAGTGTATTTTGTTTTGCGGACTGGAAGTAAGAATTAACGGACTGTTCCAGTTCAGATGCATCTTTTGCCGCAAGGTCATCAATGCTTATAACATTATTATCAAATAAAGCAAAATATACATCGGTGATCGGAATATCATCCTTATCCGTGGATGTCGTTACATTCTTTATATGGGCAAGAAGAATGGATGCAATTTCTGTTTCAAGCGCATTATAACAATATTTTTGCAGATCGGAATCAATTGTCAAATAGATATCATTACCTGCGACAGGATCTTTGGAATCGATCACTTCTATTACCTTACCCATATTATCGACATACATCTTCTGATATCCATCTTTGCCGCGCAAATAAGATTCAAACTCACTTTCAAGTCCCATTTTACCGACCATATCATTTGCACTGTATTTTTCTGAATCATCCAGAGTTTCATTATATTTTTCCAGTTCCTCATTGGAGATATTTCCGATGTAACCTATGATCTGAGCAAAATATACAGAATCATTATATACACGATGTGATTCAACACTTACCTCCATGCCGAGAAGTTCATCCGAATTTTCTTTGATTGCTGCATAGCTTTCTTCACTGATACCATCAGCAAGCTGAACAGACATATACTGCTGGTAACGATTCAGCCATATCTCATATCGTACCGCGAGGATCTTTAATGCCGCCTCATCGGAATATGTTTCGGAGATATTGAATAAATCTTTTCCACGCATATATTTAAATATATCATCGGCAGTTGAAGACGCCTGCTCTTCTGTCAGACTGTCGACAGAGCTTGCACCATATACATTCATTAAAAAAGTATTTAACGTATTTCCGGATACAGTAAATTCAAAGCCCTTCGAGGTTAACTTCAGAGGAAGACTCACTGACATCTTATCTCCGTTTTGTTCAAGGATCAGAATAGTTTTATATACTATGTCATTACGCAATTCATTCGAAGTCGTTTCCTTTGCGGCAGCCGCTTCCGTCAGGTCCGTTCCACTTATATAAGATAAAGTATAGGATGCTTCGTTATAAGCCAGAAGCTTTCCGTTACAATCGTATATATTTCCCCTGGTCGCTTTTACCGCTACTGTCT
The DNA here is from genome assembly GCF_009874105.1 of Clostridium sp. BIOML-A1. Classification (NCBI taxonomy): domain Bacteria; kingdom Bacillati; phylum Bacillota; class Clostridia; order Eubacteriales; family Clostridiaceae; genus Clostridium; species Clostridium sp. BIOML-A1. The sequence continues at coordinate 106,338 of NZ_WWTL01000002.1, forward strand.
TTACGGATTTATAAGTAAAACTCTCCTGATATTTTTCGCCATTTACGATCTGCAGATCGAACAAACGATATATAAGTATTCCAAATAGAACCAGAAACAAGACCGTTACAACAAACAGACGATGCTTGACATGTTCAATTATTGATTCTTTTATCAAACTGAAAAATTCTTTAAACATTCTTACGTTCCTTTCACGATCATATGATCAGACAATTGCCGGATCATTCACTTGCTTTTTCCATTTTTTTCAATGTCTTATTTACAAATGCAAAAAACTTGAATACGATCAACGTGATAAGTGCTGTGTAGATCATTTCGGGTAATATGATATCTTTTAAATAAGTTGCGAACTCCAGTCTGTTCCGCATAAGGAAGAAAATTACATAGGTTGCAAAATTAAAAATAAGATCATCAACTAAGATTATAATTATTGGAAGAAGAACATCTTCTACCAGATAAAGTCTGTGGAAAAAACCATTACAATAGCCAAGAATCATATATAAGATCATAAATGGTCCGATGGCATATCCAAAATATACATCATATAAAAAACCACAGAAAAACCCAACCAGCATACCTTCTTTTCTTCCCCGCATCAGTCCGAAGGAAACAGTAAGGATCAGCATAAGATCCGGTGCAATACCTGCTATTTCAAGAAACGGGAAAAGGGCAGTCTGCAAAACAAAACATATTGTTATTAATATTCCAAGTATTATTACTCTTTTCAATGTTACACTTCTTTCTGTTAATCCGTGATATTTTTCTTAGTCTGTAAAATTACGAGTACTTCTTCGATGTTTGAGAAGTCGGCAGCAGGTATAATATAGGCAGTCTTCGTCAGATTGTTGGAATCACTCTCAACCTTTGACACATAACCAATATTAATACCTGAAAGATATTTGTTTGAGACATAGGATGTTACAACCTGATCTCCTTCCGATATTTCGGCATCTTTATCAATATTTTCAGCAATCATATATCCGTCTGCGTAATTCGTCAGACTTCCTGACACATTACAGATGGATCTGCTTGGAAGGATCATGGCATTAACATTTGATGTATCATCAATAATCGTACGAACTTTTGCATAGGATTCACCGATTTCTGTTATGATACCACAGAGTCCGTTACCATACAGGACATTACATCCAACAGATAAGCCATCCTTTGTACCTTTATCGATATAAAAGACATCAAACCAGTTGCCGGTATCCTTTGAGATTACGCGGGCTCCGGTCTTTTCATAATCTGTATAAAGAGCATCTAATTCATATAATTTCTGAAGCCGGTCAAGCTCATAGGAATCCTGCTGATACTGTGCAAGCTTTGTTTCGTAGGAAGATATCTTCTCCTTAAGCTGTTCATTTTCAGTTACTACACTCTCGTAATTGTGGAAGGCTTCTACCTTGGATTCAACCCATGTACCTACTGTATTAACTCCCTTTTGCATCGGTACAATAAAAGTATTAGTTACATTTCTGACGGATGACATCATTCCGTCAAAAAATAAAGAAGTAACCATCAGCACCACACACAAGATTGTAAGTGCCAGCAAAAAATATTTTGGTGTAATTTCTATTCTTTTACGATTACGTCGTCTCATTCTATGATTCCTCTTTCTGCCAGGCTGACAAAACAATTATTCCCTAATATAATATGATCCGATAAACGTATCCCCAGTGTTTTTCCCGCTTCCTCCACACGCTTGGTCAGAAGAATATCCGGGTTGCTGGGTTCCGGATTCCCTGAGGGATGATTATGCAATAGTACGATATATACAGCCTGATATTTTAATGCATCAATAAAAATATCCCTCGGCGATACAACTGCATGATCGACCGTTCCCTCTGACAGTCGACACTCTTTTAACAAATGATGGCTCGAATCAAACATTAATACATATACCTGTTCTTTGCACAAATATTTGGTGCGCTCCATATAATAGTCTGCAATACTTTTCGGATTACCAAAGGTAACTCCTGACCGGTGTTCTGATCTTGCCATTCTTCTGGACAACTCAGCGATACACTGCATCTGAATTGCTTTTACTTTTCCGATACCATCAACATTCATAAGATCATCAACCGACAGATAATTCAATCCGATGATCCCTTTATGAACCGGGTGTGCAGCTAATATTTTCTGCGCAGTCAACAAAGCATTCCCATGTCTGCTTCCACATCGAAGTATGACTGCCAGAAGTTCCGCATCTGATAAGACGGCTGCACCTTCCAACAGACATTTCTCATATGGGCGTTCACATTCCGCCATATCTTTCATTGTAAATTCTGATCTCATTTTTCCTCCTTCGTCTCCGTCTCTCCACGAATCGGTAAGGAGTATTTACCGTTTTTTCTTTTCGGCTTTTGTTCTAAAATAATCTACCACACTATAAGGTTATTTTCTACCATTTTTTGCAATGTCATTACAATTCCAAATTTTGCATGCTGATAGGTAAGTCCTCCCTGAAAATATACAGCATACGGTTCTCTCATAGGGGCATCCGCACTAAGTTCAATTGAAGAACCGGATACAAATGCACCGGCCGCCATGATGACAGGAGAATCATATCCCGGCATATCCCATGGTACAGGCTTTACATAGCTGTCAACCGGTGCAGCCGCCTGAATCCCTTCACAGAAAGCAACTACACGTTCCGGTGTCTGAAGTTCAACTGCCTGTATGATATCAAAACGATCCTCTGTCTTATTCGGAACTGTCTTAAAACCAAGATTTTCATATACATTTGCAGCAAAGATCGCACCCTTTAAAGCACTTGCCGTAACCGATGGAGCCATGAATAAGCCCTGTGCAAAAGCCTTTGTATTATTTAAAGATGCACCAACCTCTTTGCCAAGTCCCGGAGTTGTAAGACGATATGCGGCATTTTCCACATATTCCTTCTTACCACAGATATAACCACCGATCGGAGCCAGTCCGCCACCCGGATTCTTGATCAGGGAACCTGCGATCAGATCTGCGCCATAGTCTGTTGGTTCTTTATCTTGCACAAATTCGCCATAACAGTTATCTACCATACAGATGATGTCCGGACGGATACTCTTTACAAATGCGATTGCTTCTCCGATCTTCTCACAGGATAAAGTCGGACGTACGGCATAACCCTTGGAACGCTGGATCTCTACAAGCTTTGTGTGTTCATTGATCGCATTTCGGATTCCGTCAAAATCAAACTCTCCTTCCGGTGTCAGATCTACCTGGGCGTATGTAACACCATATTCTGCCAAAGAACCCGGTGAAGGGCGAAGTCCGATGATCTCATCCATCGTATCATATGGTTTTCCTGAAATTGCAAGCAGTTCATCTCCCGGTCTTAAGTTACCAAATAACGCCGTACAGATCGCATGTGTTCCACAGGTGATCTGAGAACGGACCAGCGCATCTTCCGTATGGAATACATCTGCATAGATCCGTTCGAGTGCATCTCGTCCGTCATCGGTATAACCATATCCGGAGGAACCTGCAAAATGCGCTTCTGCCAGACGATTATCCTGCATGGCTTTGATGACCTTCATCTGGTTGATTTCACAAATGGCATCGATCGCTGCAAAACGGTCCTTTAAGCTGTCTTCAATCTTCTGACAGTAATCAAATACCCGTTCATCAATGTGTAAGGATGTATAATAATCTTTTAATAATGTGTTCATTTTATCTGCTCCATTTTATTTTATGAAATAATTCCCTTTGACCGCAACTGTTCAAGCATGAAATCCATAATGGTATCTTTTGATGTGAATTCACTCTTATCCACCCAGGTGACTTCTTTTTCCCTCTTAAACCATGTGATCTGACGCTTGGCAAAATGTCTGGTATCACGTTTTAAGATATAGAGGGCTTCATCCAGAGATGTTACACCATCCAGATAATCGAGGATCTCTTTATATCCAAGTCCCTGCATGGATATTAGATCTTTTGTATATCCCTGATCCTTTAATGCCTTTACCTCTTCGATCAATCCCTGTTCTACCATGATGTCAATTCGCCTGTCTATTCTATCATATAATTTTGATCTTGCATCATTTAACACAAAATATTCAAAATTATATGGAGAAATCCGTTTGGATTCTTTCTCGTTATGTTCGGAGATCGGGATTCCTGTCTCTTTATAGAATTCCAATGCCCGGATCACACGTTTGCGGTTGTTATAATGAATGGCTGCGGCTGACGCCGGATCCACTTTTTCAAGCATCTGATGAAGGCAGAGATTTCCATGTTTTTCCGCAAGCTGTTCCAGATAAGTACGGTAGCTTTTATCATCGTCATTTTCATCGAAATGAATATCGTATAAAACTGCCTGAATATAAAAGCCGGTTCCGCCGACAATGACAGGTATCCGTCCTCTGGCATAGATAGCATCCATCGCCTTTGTTGCAAGTTTTTTAAATAATACAACATTAAACGGCTCCTTCGGATCTAATACATCGATCAGATGATGGGGAACTCCATCCATTTCCTCCGGCATGATCTTGGCAGTTCCGATATCCATCTTTCGATAGACCTGCATGGAATCTGCAGAAATGATCTCACCATTTATTCTTTTTGCAAGACCGATCGACAGATTTGTTTTACCTACGGCTGTCGGTCCGGTTAATATAACAAGAGGCTTCATTTGCTGCTCCGTTTCTATATAAGTTTAATTACTAAACAATTCGTTTGAATTTCTTTTCTAGTTCTGTCTCTGTCATGGAGATCAGGGTTGGTCTGCCATGCGGACAGGTATATGGATTTTCAAGCTTCATCAACTGGTCGATCAGGGTGTCTGCCTCCTTAAAGCTAATGGAAGTATTCCCTTTTATCGCAGCTTTACACGCCATTGTGGAAAGTTTGCTGATAAAGGTGTCAATCGTCTGTTTCTGTCCGTTTTCGGATAACTCTCCGATAAATTCCAGAAACAGTTCCCTGCCGTCTAATCCGAACAGATTTGCCGGAACGGCTGACAGCTTATATTCCTTTCCTCCGAAGCCCTCGATCTGAAATCCCAGATTCTGGAAAAATTCCAGATTTTCCCGTAAGAACTCTGATTCTGTTCCGCTCAAGGATACGATCGCAGGCGGCATCAGGTACTGTGGAATGGCTGTCTTGTTCTTATAGTTTGCCATTAATTCCTCAAATTTTACCTTTTCATGTGCGGCATGCTGATCCATGATAAAGAACTTGTCTTCATACTCGATCAGCCAGTATGTCTTAAATAACTGTCCGATGATCCTGTGCTTTTTCTTAGCTTCCGGGGTCAGAAACTTATCTTCAAACATATCCATCTGCTCGTATTTGACCTTAGCTTCCGGGGTGATCGGTTCCTGTTTCTTCTGTTCTGATGTTTCGTTAGTCTGTAAACTCGCTTCAGCAGGATTTAATGCTGCCTTTGTCGGTTGTGTCAAATACGGAACAATATTTTCAGCAACCATATTATTTGTGATATTTTTACCAGACTGGTTATCTTCTTTCAAATATTGGATTTCAACCGGCGAGCTACTTCTGTTTTCCATCGTAACAGATGGTGTCGGCGTTGGTTGAGCAGATATACCTGAATTTGCCGGTTGCATTGGCATGCTTGGCTTTTTCTGCTGCGCTGGCCTTGCCGGCTGCGGAGGAAGCTCTGCGGCTCTCCTGTTAGCTTCGAATGGCTCCGGGCGTTTCTCCACCTTGCGTTCTGCCAGTGTCTCCGGCCGCATATCCTTTCCCGGTGTAACAGTCGGGATCAGCTCTTTAAATAACAGGGCCTTTCTAACGCTGATATAAGTAAAATCATACATATCCGGTTCATTTATGAACTTCAATTCCCGTTTTGCAGGATGGATATTCACATCGATCAGAGATGGATCAATCTCAAAATTGATAACTGTAAATGGAAATTTATGAACCATAACAAAGGTACGATATGCATCTTCGATTGCCTTTGTTAATATATTGCTCTTTATATACCTTTGATTCACATAATAATCCTCGAATGAACGGTTACCTCTGGATATACTCGGTTTTGCAAGATATCCTGTGATCTTTACCTGATCATTTGCTGCATTGATCTCCAGAAGGTTATTCGTAATATCTCTACCATATATATGATAGATGATCTCTTTTAGTCTGCCGTTGCCGGATGTAAATAGCTTATCTGTCCCATTCATAATGAACTTAAATGAAACATCCGGATGTGACATTGCCATACGGCAGACAAGATCGTAAATATACGAGCCCTCTGTTGCAGGCGTCTTCATGAATTTCTTTCTGGCAGGTGTATTATAGAACAGATTTCTTACAACGATCGTTGTACCAAGCGGTGCGCCGATTTCCTCATTTGAGATCTCTTTTCCGCCATGGATCTGATATCTGGTTCCGGTAAGCGCATCTTCCTGCTTGGTGATCAGCTCTACCTGGGCAACTGCGGCTATACTAGATAACGCCTCGCCACGGAAGCCTAAGGATGCGATCTTTAACAGATCATCCGCCGTCTGAAGCTTGCTGGTTGCATGGCGAAGGAAGGCAACCGGGACTTCTTCTTTTGAGATACCGCATCCATTGTCTGTGATACGGATAAAACTCATTCCGCCTTCCTTGATCTCGATGGTGATCGCGGTTGCACCCGCATCGATGGAATTCTCCACTAATTCTTTTATAACCGAGCCGGGACGCTCGATCACTTCACCGGCTGCGATCTTATCAATTGTATATTGATCCAGTAATTTAATCATAGGTTCTCCTTAACGGATTCGCTCCTGTAATTCATTCAGGTATAACAATGCTTTCATCGGTGTCATGTTGGATAGATCCGCATTCTTGATCTCCTCTAAAATAGCACTTTCTTCAGGATTTGCCAGAAATGACATCTGGGTATCGGAAGCACTTTTATGAAAATCATTTGTTATCTTGATATCTTTTAATTTCGTCGTTATATCCGTATCGATAAGCTGGTTGCAGATCTCATTTGCACGATCGATCACGATATCCGGTACTCCGGCAAGTTTAGCTACCTGAATACCATAGCTTCGATCCGCTCCGCCTTTTACGATCTTTCGTAAGAATACGATATCATCACCGTCTTCTTTTACTGCAATACAGTAGTTATTTACAGAGGATAACTTACCCTCTAATTCTGTCAGCTCATGATAATGGGTGGCAAATAACGTTTTTGCTCCAAGCAGTTCACTGTTACTGATATATTCCACAACTGCCCATGCAATACTAAGTCCGTCATATGTACTGGTTCCTCGTCCGATCTCATCTAAGATCAGCAGACTGTTCTTCGTTGCATTTCGAAGAATATTTGCAACCTCACTCATCTCTACCATGAAAGTGCTTTGCCCGCTTGCAAGATCATCGGATGCCCCTACTCTGGTGAAGATACGATCACAGATACCGATATTTGCTGAAGCAGCAGGAACAAAGCTTCCGATCTGCGCCATTAAAACGATCAGAGCCGTCTGACGCATATAGGTAGATTTACCAGCCATATTCGGTCCGGTTATGATCGATATCCTGCTCTCAAAATTATTCAGATAGGTGTCATTTGATATGAACATACCGTTGTTCATCATCTTCTCAACGACAGGATGGCGACCTTCTTTGATATCAATTACACCATCTTCGTTTATCTCCGGACGAACAAACTGATTGGCAGATGCCACATATGACAGCGAACAGAGACAGTCTAATAAAGCAATCTGTCTTGCTGTATTCTGCACACGCAGGATCTCACCCGCAATCTTATCTCTGAGCGCAATATAGGTTTCATATTCCAGTGCATATAATTTATCTTCAGAACCAAGAATCGAGCCTGCAAGATTGTCCAGTTCTTCTGTTGTATATCGTTCTGAATTTGCAAGTGTCTGTTTTCTTATAAAATATTCAGGTACCAGATCCTTATAGGAATTAGTCACCTCAAAATAATAGCCAAATACTTTATTGAACTTGATGCGAAGATTCTTTATTCCTGTCTTCTGCTTTTCCCGTTCCTCCAATTCTGCAAGCCATGTCTTGCCATCTGTCTTTGCCGATTTTAAAGTATCAATTTCTTCCAGATAACCATCCTTGAAAATACCACCTTCACGGATCAGTATCGGAGGATCGTCGTTGATCGAACGCTCTAACAGGTCATAAATATCCTGTAATTCATCCATTTTCTCATAAATATCTGCAAGAAGCCCATCCGGATAGATCTGTAAAAGCTGTCTGATATACGGCAGATATGAAAGGGATGTCTTAAATGCAATCATATCGCGTGGATTTGCGGATCGTAGGGAAATCCTTGTCATCAGTCGTTCCAGATCATAGATCGGGTTCAGATATTCCCGCATCTCATCACGATTGATCATATCATTATTTAACTGTTCTATTGCATCAAGTCTTGCTTCGATATCCTTTTTATATATCAAAGGCTGCTCGATCATGCTTCGAAGCATTCTCGCACCCATTGCTGTCTTGGTTTTATCCAATACCCATAACAAAGAACCTCGTTTCTGCTTGTCACGAAGTGTCTCACAAAGCTCCAGATTTCTTCTGGTTGCGGAATCAAGAATCATGAAATCGTCGATGGAATACAGCACGATATGATTGATATGTGCAAGGAAATTCTTCTGTGTCTCATGCAGATACTGAAGCAGGACTCCGGAGGATAAGATACAGTCAGGGAAATCCTTCAGTCCAAGCCCGTCCATATTATTAACGCCGAACTGCCTCATAATTGCATCTTCACATAGCATTTGATTGAAATAATGCTCCGGCGCTTCAGAAATGGAAATTTTCATTTTCTCCCTCAGATAAACGAAATCCAGATCACAATTCATGAAAGAATGATTGCCGATGATCTCGGCAGGAGAATATTTGTTGATCTCATCTGTAAGCTTTGATAAGGATGGAACTCTCGCTGTCTTAAACTCACCGGTCGTGATATCTACCAGTGAGATTCCGAATGCACCATCGTTTTCAAAAATACTCATCAGATAATTATTTCTTGTTTCATCAAGAATTGCATTTGACATATTTGTACCCGGTGTTACCACCCGGATAACCTCACGTTTTACTATGCCTTTTGCAAGCTTTGGATCTTCAACCTGTTCACAGATCGCTACCTTAAAACCATTCTCGATCAGCTTATTTAGGTAGACATCGCAGGCATGATATGGAACGCCACACATCGGTGCACGTTCCGGCTGTCCGCAGTCCCTTCCGGTCAAAGTGATCTCAAGAACCTTGGATGCGGTCAGGGCATCATCAAAAAACATTTCATAGAAATCACCAAGTCTGTAAAATAATATACAGTCCTTGTACTGATTCTTCACTTCCATATACTGCTGCATCATTGGTGTTAAAGCTGCCACTGTTTTTTACCCCTATTCTATAAATTCGGTTTATACAAGATTTCCCATATAATAAAAGCCTTTACATTCATCCAGCGAAACATCCCGGATCTCGCCGATCATAGACGGATCACCTTTAAAATGTACCAGAATATTATTTGACAGACGACCGGTTAAGAGTTCCGGATTCTGTTCGCTGACGCTTTCAATCAGTACAGGCATGACCTGACCTTTATAACGGCAGATCTCCTCACCGCTGATCTCTGATACTCGCTTGATCAGACGGTCAAAACGGTTCTGGATCTCTTCCTTTGTTGCGTGATCCTCAAATGTTGCCGCCGGTGTTCCGGTGCGCTTGGAATATATAAATGTAAATGCTGTATCAAACCTTACCCGATTCACTACATCCATTGTCTCTAAGAAATCTTCTTCTGTTTCTCCGGGAAAACCGACAATAATATCGGTTGTAAGTGATATTTCAGGAATCTGTCTGCGGATCTTGTCTACTAATTCCAGATAAGATTCTTTTGTATAGCGACGATTCATCTGATTTAATATCCTGGATGAGCCGGACTGCATCGGAAGATGAATGTGACGGCAGATCTTTTCATTTGCTGCGATCACATCGATCAGTTCATCGGACAGATCCTTTGGATGGGAGGTCATAAAACGAACACGTTCAATTCCATCAACTTCTGTCACCTTCTGCAATAATTCGGCAAATGTCATCGGTTTCTCTAACGTCTTTCCATAAGAATTCACATTCTGACCAAGGAGCATGATCTCTTTTACACCCTCCTCTGAAAGCCGCTTAACCTCTCTTATGATGTCCTCCGGTTGTCTGCTGCGTTCTCTGCCTCTGACATATGGCACGATACAATATGTACAGAAATTATTACATCCGAACATAATATTGACACCGGACTTAAATGGGAATTCCTTCTTAACCGGAAGATCTTCCACAACAAGATTGGTATCCTTCCAGATATCCACTACCTGTCCGCCGGCTTCGATACGGTTGCAGTAGATTTCAGCCAGTTTAAATACATTATGCGTGCCAAATACCATGTCTACAAATCGATATTTCTTTTGAATTGTAGCTACAACATCCGGTTCCTGCATCATACATCCGCAAAGCCCGATCATCTTATCTGGATGTGTCTCTTTGTCATGTTTCATGATTCCAAGATGTCCGTAGACTTTTCGATTCGCATTCTCACGGACTGTGCAGGTATTATATATAACAAGGTCTGCATCCTCAGAATCACTGCTTGTATATCCGATTTCTTCCAGAATACCGGTCAGCTTCTCGGAGTCTCTTACATTCATCTGACATCCATAGGTCTGGATTGAACAGGTCAGGTTTCTTCCTGCTTTTTTCGCAAGCTCCCGGTAATACCCCCTTGCTTTTTTTATAAAATAATATTGCCGAAATGGTTCTTCGGCAGGACAAGGTTCTGTTATATCGATTGTATCTATTTTATTATCAATTTCATTAATCATATTGTTCTCCGGTATGTGTTTAATGTTCTTGTTGAATTTCTGTATAAATTCGTTTTCATTATTCTGATAAGTTTATTAACCAATATTCTTCTCCATAAAGCTGTATATCTCTGACGGAGTCAGAAGCTGATCCGGTCTTTCGTCAAATGATTCGCATGAAATCTCCGGCAACACCTGATAATCATAGGCAAATGCAACCGCAGTAAGTTCCGGATGAAGCTTCATATAACGGTCATAATATCCTCCGCCATATCCGATCCGATGTCCGTTTTTATCAAATACAATTCCCGGAACGATCAGAATTCCTTCCGTCGGATGAAGCATATCACAGCCGACAGGCTCTAAGATGCCATATGCACCTACCTTTAGATCGCTCATTCCATGAATCCGATGAAAATGCATATGATCTCCGTATACCTTTGGCACAGCAACGATTTTGTCATCTGTAAGTGCCTGCTTTATAATCTCGATCGTATCCACTTCATTATCCTGACTGACATAGATCAGCAGATGATTGCAGTCTTTATATTCATCTGAATTCATAAATCGCTTTCTGATCTGTGCTGAAGCAGCGGTCACCTGCTCCGGTGTTAAAGCACGCCGCTTTTGTTTATATTGTTTTCTTAGTTCTGCTTTTGTCTGTTCCATCATACTTTTTTTGTTGGATCGATATCTTCCAGTCTGGTAATACTACCATCCGGTTCTTTGATATCAATGTTATTTAATACACTTCTCAGATTCTGCTTCATGGCAAAAATATATTCCTGTCTGAGATTTTTCTGTTCTTCCTTTTCAGCCGGCGTAAGTCCTGCCGGAGTCTTGGATTTCTTATATAATTCATTGATTCTTGCAATCTTTTTTTCGTCCATTCTTATTCACCTGTTCATTACTGTTATTTCTGAATCGTGTACTGCTTCTGTTTGATCAGATACCATCTTATATATGATACAATGGTACACACTATATCCATTGCTACTGCAGATATTCCTTATGTGTAATGTATCTTACGACATCAAAATCCGGCTCTTTATATGCTTTAAATAAGGTTCCGACGGATTCGCCATTTAATGCCCGACCGAGATTCCCTATATCATCTCCTGATAAAATAAGCATATCTGCTCCTGAATTTGCAGCAATCTTCGCTGCAGAGATTTTTGTCGTCATACCACCGGTTCCATATCCGGAGCCGGCGCCCTTTGCCATTGCTTTGATCTTATCGTCGATACGTTCTACGACAGGGATCAATGTTGCATCCGGATTATTTCTCGGATCGTCCGTGTACAAGCCATCAATATCTGTCAATAATAATAAAAGGTCAGCATTGATCATGTTGGCTACGATAGCGGAAAGGGTATCATTATCTCCAAAGTTTATATCCACTTCTTCAATTGCAACTGTATCATTCTCATTAACTACAGGAATAACATCCATTTGTAATAATTCATTAAAAGTATTTACAGCGTTATGTCTTCTTTCCTGAGATGTGATTACATCAAATGTCAGAAGAACCTGTGCTGCAATCTGGTGATATTCATAGAACAGACGCTGGTATACCATCATGAGCTGTCCTTGTCCAACTGCTGCACATGCCTGTCTGAGTGATGTTGTCTTTGGTTTTTTCTGAAGCCCTAATGACTTCGAACCGACACCGATCGCACCGGAGGATACCAATACAACATCCTTATCCTGATTTTTCAGATCACTGATGATCCGTACCAGTTTTTCAAGTTTTATGTAATCAAGCCCACCCGTCTCCTCATGGATTAATGAAGATGAACCAATCTTGATCACGATTCTTTTTTTATTTTTTAAGTATAAACGATCTTCCATTTTATATCTGAAACCTCACATTCTCTGATTTCCGGTTGATGCTTCCGGTATCATAAATTTCGACATAACCGCCTCAAAAACTTTTATTCCGTCAACGGCTGCGGATGTTATACCTCCCGCGTAACCTGCACCTTCTCCACATGGATAAATACAAGTATGTGCAGATGTCAGATCTGCATCGCGTAGTATCTTTATCGGCGAAGATGTTCTTGCTTCCACGCCGCTTAATATTGCATCATCATCTGCAAAACCGGATATCACCCGGTCAAATGACAAAACACCATCTATTATAGCATCTCTGATATACTCTGGCAAACAACAATTCAGGTTGGAAAACGTATAAGCCCCCTTTATGCAAGGCTTGATCTTGCCGGCTTCCGTAGACATTCTGTTCATTCTAAAATCACCGAAACGTTGTACCGGAACTGCTCCTTTTCCTGCCTGATACGCCTTTTCTTCAAGCTCTCTCTGAAAATACATACCGGCAAGCGGATGATCTCCCGGATAATCTTCCGGCGTAACATTCACAACGATCGCACTGTTTGAATTATCCGCTTTCCGGTCACTGTAGCTCATACCATTGACACATATCCTTCCGGATTCTGAGGAGGCATTTACAACGTAACCACCGGGGCACATACAGAAGGAGTAGACCGCCCGTCCGTTTGCTGCCTGATGCACCAGCTTATAATCTGCTGTCGGCAGTAAATCTTCATAATCGGGATGATATCCATATTGTGCTTCATTGATAAAGGTTCTTGGATGTTCGATCCGGAGTCCCATTGCAAACGGCTTCTGTTCCATCGGAATTCCACGCTTATAGAGCATTTCAAAGGTATCTCTTGCACTGTGACCGATTGCAAGTATCACCGCATTGCTTTTTAATTCATATGTGTCTTCCGGTTTCAAAAGCTTCTTTATATGTAAGAGCGTTGTCTCAGAATCTATCACTTCTATATCTGTTACAAGCTGCTCAAATCGCACCTCTCCACCCAGCCTTATAATCTCATTTCTGATATTCTTGACTACAGTCAATAACACATCTGTACCGATATGAGGCTTATTCACATATAGGATTGACGGATCTGCACCAAATTCGACAAATGTCTTAAGAACCGCAGTCCTTCTTCCTGATTTATCCTTAATTACGGTATTCAATTTACCGTCAGAAAATGTTCCGGCTCCGCCTTCCCCAAACTGAACATTGCAGTTTGGATTTAACGGATGTTCCTTTTTCCAGTATCCATTTACATAGGCTGTTCGTTCATCAACCGCCATACCACGTTCCAGAATAATCGGTCGATAGCCCTCTCTTGCGAGAAAAAGTCCTGCAAACAAACCTGCCGGGCCGCTTCCGATAATAACCGGTCGATACTGCATCGGCGTAGTTCCCGGCTCCGGTATCAGGTATATCGTTTCTTTTGTTAACATAATATTGTTATTGTGAACTTTTTGCAATATTTTTTCTTCGTTGTCGCAAATTACATCTACAGCTGCCACATAATGGATCTGATCTTTTTTACGGCTGTCAATCGATAATTTGGCAATTTTATATGCAGACACATACGAAAGCTTCAGATTTTTCTTAATTACAGCCTCTATATCATCTGCCGTATAGCCGATTTTTAATTTGATATTATTTATACGAATCATATATACTCTTTCCTGCTTTCATTCCTGTGATAACTGCCCACATAAGATTGTATCCGCCGCATTTACCATCTACATCTAATAGTTCTCCTGTAACATAACATCCGGGGACCATCTTTAATCCCATTGTTTCAGGATTTACAAATCTTGTGTCTGCTCCTCCGCGTGCTACCTGTGCCTCTGTAATCTCTGCTGTGTCCGTGATCTCAAACCGTAGATCAAAGAGTATACCTGCCAGCTCTACCAGTTCTTTTTCTGATAATTGCTGCACACTCTTTTTCTCTGTGCCGCATTTTTTTATTATATAGGCTCCGAGCTTTTCATGCACCAGACCGTTCAGACAGGCCTGAATATTCCGCTCAGGATTGTTCTTTACAAATGTCCTCAGATACTTTAATACATCTGCTTTATTCATCGTCGGTATCGGTGATATGTGGAGCCTGACATGTTCGCCGGCTTCTAAGGCTTCACCGATGATATGGCTCTGGTTGAATACGACAATGCCGGAGATACAGGTATCAGTAAACTGTACCTCGCCAAATTCCTTCTCGTGATCAGAAGTCGAATTTTCTCCATATTCAACATAAACGCCTGCTTTGCATCGAACACCTGATAATTCAGATATATCTTCTGCGCATTTTACCTTACATAATGCCGGATGGAACTGATAAACAGGAACGCCTAACTGTTCCAGCAGATCTAAACCGGCATCTGTTCCTCCAAGAGCCGGGGCTGCCGATCCGCCACATGAAAGAACAACATTTTTTGTATGATACACGGCATGATCTGTTTTTATCTCATAGATATGGTCCTTGTTTATGGATATCTCTGCAACCTGTTCTCCGGTATGAATCTCGATTTCATTCTTTTTCAGAACATCATTAAATGCCCATACAACAGTCGAAGCCTGTCTGGACATCGGGTAATAATATCCATTTTCATCTGACACCAATACACCCACCTGTTCAAAAAATGAAATTACTTTTTTATAATCATCCGCAGCGATTACCTTATAAGGGAAAAACTCATTGTTACTGAAATAACAGTTTATATCAAATGCCTGATTTGCGATATTACACTTTCCGTTTCCTGTCGCATAGATCTTCTTCCCGATCTTTTTATTTTTTTCAAGCAGCAGAATTTTAAGTTGTTTTTTCGATGCCGGATCAGTTTTTTTATCTGAAATCATATTCGGATCTGCTGCACAGGCAGCCGCTGTCATGCCGGATGCTCCCGCACCGATAACGATCATATCATATATCATTTGTTCTCTCCTTTTAAATCATCCCATATTCTAGCATTAACTGGAACATGATTCAAGGAAAGTAAATAATTCTTTCGCTTTTTGAAATTTTATTCCATTTTCTATTCGTTTTTTCATATCATTTTCCAATTGATCCATCCGAATGTCGGTAAATTCATATAAGCTTCCCTTTTCTGTAAAAACTGCAACATAACCATTCAGATCACTGACCAGAAAATGATAGTCTTTTTCTGCAGCTTCTTCTGTTTCGAAGTTTTCTTTTTTTGATATGGTTTCAACCGTCTCTACCCTGTCAATCGTATCCGTGGTTTCTTCTGAATCTGTTCTGTCAATCGTCCAGATATATTCTTCGATATTAGACTGTCCTTTCGTTGTATCATTGCATCCACGAGAATTCTTATAGATCGAATATGAACAGTAAAATGCAAATAAAAAAAGTAACACCGCTCCACCGATCAAAAAAAACACTTTTTTCATAATAATCACCTCTTATCAGTGATTATCTGCATTTTACGGCTAAATATACAAAAAGATGCCTGCCATATCATAACCGATATGACAGACATCTTAAAAGTCTGATTAAATTTTAGTTCCAGGTTACACTGTCTGCTTTATCTTTTTCAAAAACAGTTACCCATGTTTTTCCCGGATTCAGTTTTAATTCATTGCCGTCTTCTGTGTAGTACTTTGTTATAGCATTTTCAGAAGATTTTTTCCATGTTACAGGAATGATCACACCATTTGATGCGTAAAGGCCTGTGCCTTCACCGACCAGATCAAGCTGCTGTCTGTCGTGATCGTCAATGCTTGTATAATGAGCAAACTGGATCAGGACGTTTTCATACTTAAGCTGTTCGCCTGTATTTCCATCGGTCTGTTCTCCGCCATACTGGAATCTGTAATAGAGACCATCATCAGCATGATATTCAAACCAAGGTGATGTATAGTTGCTGATTGGTGTCTTGATCTCGTTAGCGGTTTCCCCACCGGCAGGTGTTGTGATCTCATCATTGAATGAAAATACACTTTCAAAGCTGTCGCTGTGTTTTGTTTCATAGCCCTTCTGTTCGATTCCGGCTTTGATCTTCTCGGTATCTGTGAATACATTATGTGGAGATACCCGGTCAGATGCTCTGTAGTATGTTACGCCACCTTCTGAGCTTAAGCCACTCAGATTATTGATCCCTGAGCTTGCAAGCTTATCTTCTCCCTGTGGAGACTGACCATAATGCATATAGATAGCATCATATTCCATAGCAACTGTTACATAATATGGACGGCAGCTTCTGATTGAACCCAGTTTTTCAAGATTGGAATAATCATTGAAGATTCCAAGCAAACGTGTGATTCCACCTTCTACCTTCATCTCATAAACAATATCTGCCTTTCCTATATCACACTGCGGCATTGCGTCAGAAATGTTATTTAACATAACTGCGATCGGGCGGCCATATTCTTCTGTACGGTCTGTAACCCATTCTCCGGTCAGGTCGTTGTACACGCCCTCAGGCTGAGCTTCTGTTGCTGCCTCTGTAGTTGCTTCTGTTGTTGCTTCTGTCGTTGTGGTTCCTGTGGTTGCCTCTGTTGTTGCCTCTTTCTTTCCACATCCCATAACACCAAGTGATAAAACTCCTAATGCTGCTAATGCAATTGCATATTTAGTTTTCTTCATAATCCCTTGTGTATCCTTTCTCATTAAGTATTTGTTCCTGAAGATCTTCCATCTGTTTGCGTTCTTCTTCATCTATATGATCATAACCAAATAAATGAAGCATACTGTGTGCAACCAGAAATGCCAGTTCTCTGGTGTTCGAGTGATTGTAACTTTTTGCCTGTTCATATACTCGATCCATGGAAATAATAATATCTCCAAGCATCAGTTCTCCTGATTCCGGATTGAAATAATCACAGGTATCCCCGTCTACAACACTAAAATCTCCGGGTTCTTTATAATCAATCAGAGGAAATGACAGCACATCTGTAGGTGCATCGATATTTCTCTGACAATTATTGATAGTCTGTATGCCCGAATTGTCTGTGAGTAATACATAAATCTCACATTCATATGGGCATTTGATAAAATCCAGCGCCTGTCCGATCACAGTCTCTATTACATGTTCATAATCAGGCACACGGATCTCTCCGAATTCATTTTCAATATTTAAAGACATTGTACATCCTTACCTTTTTCTCTTATTATTGCGGTTATCTCCGTAACGCTTGCTGTCACTTATCTCATGCTTTGTCTGATCGGATCTTTTCTTCTGTCTGTTCTGCTTTTCCTCATACACTTCGTAGGCATTGACAATCTTCTGTACAAGCGGATGTCTCACAACATCAAGACTTGTCAGATGACAAACACTGATTTCTTCGATGTTTTTAATAACCATCAGTGCAACTTCAAGTCCGGATCTTGTCTCAAACGGAAGATCTTTCTGTGAAAGGTCACCGGTAATGATGGCTTTTGATCCAAATCCGATACGGGTTAAGAACATTTTCATCTGTGCAGGAGTTGTATTCTGTGCCTCATCAAGCACGATGTACGCATTATCCAGAGTTCGGCCTCGCATATACGCAAGTGGGGCAACCTCAATCAATCCTTTTTCCATATTTTTAGCGAAAGATTCCGGTCCCATGATCTCATAGAGCGCATCATAAAGCGGTCTTAAATAAGGATCGACCTTGCTTTGCAGATCGCCGGGCAGAAAACCTAATTTCTCGCCTGCTTCGATCGCCGGACGTGTCAATATAATACGATTCACTTCACCGTTTTTGAATGCAGTGATCGCTTTCGCCATTGCCAGATATGTCTTACCGGTTCCGGCAGGACCTACACCGAATACGATCATGGATTTATCGATTGCATTTACATATGCTTTCTGTCCGTGTGTTTTTGGTTTGATCGGTTTGCCGTTGATCGTATGACAAATGATATCCCGATCCAACTCAGCGATATTTTCCTGTGTTTCCTGAGGATGATCCTTAGACATGGCTATCGTATAATCGACCTTCTGTTCATCAATCGCAGTACCTCTGGCTGCAACTGCAAATAACTGGATCAGTACATGAACCGCCTGCTCCACGTCTTTTTCTTCTCCTGAAATCTTCAGCTTATCATCGCGCAGGATCATAGAAACATGAAATGCTTTTTCAATTTTTTTTGCATGTACATCAAATTGTCCAAATACATTTTGAACGTATTCGGACATAACAGTAATTGATTTGCTGAATTCACTCAAGTGTCTGCTCCTCACTTATTATCTGTAATTCATGCGGGACACCGATCAGCTGTTTTACAGTGATATCTCCAACTGCATGGCATGCGTCCTCGCTACATGTTATTTTAACATTTTTTTCTATTATTTGCACCCCTTTTTCTTGCAAATTGCCAATATAGTGATTTAATTTTTCCTGCATTTTATCTGTAGCATCTTTTTCGGACAATTTTTTCATCATCAATGTGTATTCTTTGACTGTAGTCTTTTTTATCTCAAATGGCAGATAAAGATTTTTTCCTATGTGTAATCTCTTATCATCACTTAATCGGTCGAATGTATCATAAGGACATTTCGGTACATAAGGGGTAAAATCATACTTTAACAATCCAAAGGAATAATATTTTTTCTCGTTTCCGGTATACTTTTTCACATAATTTGTTCTTGGTATACTTTCATCATAATGATACACGCAGATGCCATAAACCTCTCCCTCTGCCGACACATAATTTGTATCCATCACTTCGTTATTGTCATCATACAGATAGACAGCTCCGGATATCAGGACATCCCCTTTTTTTACGTCATCCCCTGATTTAACCACCGGTGTACCGGAAGCGGTTACGATCTCTGCGATCGTACAGTTCTTTGATGCAATGATGTTGCATGGTCCTTTCATGGAGGTGTCCGTACATACATTCAATGTTTCCGTAATCTCTACAGACAACTTTGTTCCTGTAAGCGCACATGATATCCATGCGATATCTTCAAAATCTTTTCGGAGGTTCTTCTCAAGCTCGGCGCAATCTACTTTTGATTTCGGAGTTCCTGTCTGCACATAATATTCATTGATATGCTGTAGTATCTCATCCGATGTATAATCTGATTCACCGGAAACGGAAATTTCCCATATAAATAACGATTGTATATAGACCAGAATTGTAAACAAGATAAACCCAATCACAAACGGAATTCTTTTTTTATTTTTTCGAATAAACTGTCGAATACCATATTCTTTCAGAATTTCGACTTCACTTCCGGTTTTGAGTGCCGGCTCTTTTAAGTGCGCTATATCCTTAGAGGCAACAAAAAAGAAGATTTCATTCTCTTTCTGCTCCAGATCCCAAAGTTTAATATCTCTCGCTTTGCATAGATTAACAAAACGGTTGATATGAATGCCGCGAAGATGAATTTTTGCAAAGCCATACAGATACCTTAATATAATATCAAACATCCGGTTTCTCCCTTCTATGTACACAACATTATCATTCATAATTGATATATAGAATATTGCCTGATATCTTCAGTTCTTCCGGGCAGTAATATTCAATTTTCAGGCAAATTCCATTTATCGATATGGTATTCTTTTTAGTTTTAACAAGGATCTGAGTATCTGAACAGGATATAATACATTTATAGTTTTCAATATAGATAATGTGGTTATCATGAATTGTGATTTTAGACGAACTTTTTTTAATGTCCGGTGTGACATCCGGCACATCATATAGACTGTTATGATTAAATGGAAGCTGCATGATCTGATACCCAATTGACTTTATATCTATACTATGTTGGTTGGGTATCGGATTATGACTTACTCTTTATTCTCTTTAAGATTATGGACACAGATAAAATTAACCAGAACGGCATTTCCTACAATCAATCCATAGGTAACTGCCTTAAATATATTTCCGGTCATATCGCCAAAT
Source organism: Clostridium sp. BIOML-A1 (assembly GCF_009874105.1). Classification (NCBI taxonomy): domain Bacteria; kingdom Bacillati; phylum Bacillota; class Clostridia; order Eubacteriales; family Clostridiaceae; genus Clostridium; species Clostridium sp. BIOML-A1. The sequence continues at coordinate 126,820 of NZ_WWTL01000002.1, forward strand.
GCAAAAATACTTAAGATCAGTGCTCCCCAGGCAAAGATTATTGCAAGAATATTAATTGCGTTTTTCATATTCGTTTGTCCCTTTCGTTTTCGTATATTAATTTCATCATATATTATAGTGATGTCAGCGTCAACTTTTTTGCGTTTGTAAGAACATTTCATGTTCTCACACCGCACCATCATACCTAATTGTTTCGCATACGTTTTATATATTCTTTTTTTGCGTAAGTGAGCCAAGCACAGATAGATACTTCCGCAACCACAAGAAAATTACTTTGTAATTTTCTTGTGGTTATCGCGGCAGTCGCCGAGGTCTCGTGTAAACACAGACTTCGGCTCGTTGCTCGCGTAAAAAAAGAGTACCGATTGCTCGGTACTCAAAAAAATCATATTTACTAATCCAAACTATAGATTATTTATATTTGCGCTTTCTAGCTGCCTCTGATTTCTTTTTACGTCTAACGCTTGGCTTTTCGTAATGTTCTCTCTTACGAATCTCCTGCTGGATACCAGCCTTCGCACAATTTCTCTTGAATCTGCGAAGAGCGCTATCTAATGTTTCGTTTTCTTTAACTATTACATTTGACATTCTCTCACCTGACCTCCCTCCAGTTGTGTACTATGCTAATAAAATAACAACTGTTTGGGTATTATTTAAGCACGAAGTCAATTATAACATATATTATTAAAACGTCAACAAAAAATTTTATTATTTTCTATTTTTCTATTTTTAGGCATTTAACTGTTCTTTGGCTGTTTCAACTGCTTTTGCAAGTGCATCTACAATACCGGCAGGATTCTTTCCCCCGGCCTGAGCCATGTTTGGACGACCACCGCCGCCACCGCCTACAAGTGCTGCAGACGCTTTGATAATATTTCCTGCATGTGCTCCCTTCTTTACAGCATCGTCTGTTGCCATAGCGATCAGATTTACCTTGCCATCCTTTGCGGAAGCAAGAATGATAACCGATGTACCAAGCTTGTTCTTGAAATCATCACCCAAATTACGAAGTGCGTTCATATCGGTATCTTCTACGCTGGTAGCAAGAACCTTTACGCCATTTATATCTATTGCATCTGCAAGTGCATCTCCGGCAGAATTCTTTGCCAGCTTATCCTTCAGCTTGGAATTTTCAGATGTCAGCGCCTTGATCTCAGCGAGCATTGTCTCGATCTTTTCAGCCAGCTTTGCAGGTTCAACTTTTGCTGCCTTTGCTGCTGCTTTCAACTCGTCTTCCATCTCTTTATAATAATTAAATGCGCCAACAGAAGTCAGTGCTTCAATTCTTCTGACACCGGCAGCAACACCCATTTCAGAGATGATCTTAAATGTACCGATCACACCGGTATTCGGAACATGAGTACCACCACAGAATTCAACGGAGAAGTCATCCATAGATACAACACGAACCTTCTCGCCGTACTTGTCACCAAACAATGCCATAGCACCTGTCTTCTTGGCATCTTCAATACTCATAACCTCTGTCTTAACCTTAAGGTCTTTATCAATCTGTTCATTTACGATTGCTTCAACCTTGGCGATTTCCTCAGGAGTCATAGCCTGAAAATGTGTAAAGTCGAATCTTAAACGGTCTTCGGATACATAAGAACCAGCCTGTTCTACATGATCACCAAGGACCATCTTTAAGGCTTTCTGGAGCAGATGTGTAGCGGAATGATTCTTACAGATCAGTGCACGTCTGTCTGCTGTTACAGAAAGCTTCGCTGTGCTTCCATTCTTTAATTCACCGGATTCAACATAGCCAAGATGTGCGATCTTATCACCGGCAACCTTGATCGTATCTTTAACGATGAAACGTCCGTTCTCTGTCTCGATCACACCGGCATCACCGATCTGACCACCCATAGTAGCATAAAATGGTGTCTCTGCTGTGATGATCGAACCGTTTGTGCCTTCGGAAATAACATCAACCAGTTCGGATGTTACCTGATCGCCTTCTTTATATTCTGCTGTTATGGCAATGATATTGGAAGATGCTTCTACCTTGTCATAACCAATGAATTTACTTGTAAGAGCTGTGTCGATGTCTTCATAAATAGTTGAATCTGCTCCCATGTAGTTTGATACTTTTCTTGATTTACGAGCAGTCTCTCTCTGCTTGTCCATAGCCTTATTAAAGCCTTCGGTATCAACCTCGATACCCTTTTCTTCCAGAATCTCTTTTGTAAGATCAAGAGGAAAACCATAGGTATCATATAACTTAAATGCATTTTCGCCATTTAATACTTTTTTGCCGCTGTTATTTAACTCCTCAACGAAGCCGTTCAGGATTGATAAGCCCTGATCGATCGTCTTATTGAAGTTTTCTTCTTCTGTATTGATACAGGTAAAGATATGTGCTTTCTTTTCTTCCAACTCCGGATATGCATCCTTAGAAACCTCGATCACTGTCTTTGAAAGCTCTGCAAGGAATCTGCCTTCGATACCAAGTAATCTGCCATGTCTTGCTGCACGACGGAGAAGACGTCTTAATACATAACCTCGTCCTTCATTTGATGGAAGGATACCGTCAGATGCCATAAAGGTAACAGAACGGATATGGTCGGTAATAACACGGATCGAGACATCTGTCTTCTCATCTTCCATGTACTTTACGCCAGCCATCTCACATACTTTATCACGTAACGCTTTGATCGTATCAACGTCAAAGATGGAATCTACATCCTGAACAACAACAGCCAGACGCTCCAGTCCCATACCGGTATCGATATTCTTCTGAACCAGTTCTGTATAGTTATTATGGCCGTCATTTTCAAACTGGGTAAATACGTTGTTCCATACTTCCATGTAACGGTCACAGTCACAACCTACTGTACAGCCAGGCTTACCGCATCCGTACTTTTCGCCTCTGTCATAATAGATTTCGGAACATGGACCACAAGGACCTGCTCCATGCTCCCAGAAGTTATCTTCTTTCCCAAAACGGAAGATTCTCTCCGGTGCAATTCCAATCTCTTTATTCCAGATATCAAATGCTTCGTCATCATCCTCGTAGATAGATGGATATAAACGATTTTCATCTAAGCCTACAACCTTGGTCAGGAACTCCCATGACCATGAAATTGCTTCATGCTTGAAGTAATCGCCGAATGAGAAGTTACCTAACATCTCAAAGAATGTACCATGTCTTGCAGTCTTACCTACATTTTCGATATCTCCGGTACGGATACACTTCTGGCAGGTGGTCACACGTCTTCTTGGCGGGATCTCCTGTCCTGTAAAGTAAGGCTTTAATGGTGCCATACCTGAGTTGATCAATAACAAACTATTATCATTATGTGGAATCAGTGAGAAACTGTTCATCTTCAGATGTCCCTTGCTCTCAAAAAATTCCAGAAACATTTTTCTTAACTGATTTACGCCATATTTTTCCACTGTTTTCTCCTCCTACCTTCTATCAGCCAGTTCTTTGGTAATATCAGTCCAACTGACACCTCTTTCAACCATAAGAACCATAAGGTGATACAGGAAATCTGATATCTCATATTTTATTTCATCTGAATCAGGATTCTTGGCAGCAATTACAATCTCTGTTGCCTCTTCGCCAACCTTTTTCAGTATTTTGTCAATTCCTTTGTCAAACAGATAATTTGTATAGGAACCTTCCTTTGGATGATTTCTTCTGTCAACGATAATATCGTATTCTTCTTCAAATACCTTTAACGGATTGGTATTATCGTATTCCTTCTTAACCAGATCGGTAAAGAAGCAGGTCGGGCTGCCGGTGTGGCATGCTGCACCAATCTGGGAAACCTCTGCAAGCAGGGTATCTTTATCACAGTCTAATTTTAATGATTTTAAGAACTGGAAATGACCGGATGTCTCTCCCTTTGTCCAAAGCTCCTGTCTGCTTCTGCTGTAATATGTCATTCTGCCGGTTGCGATCGTCTTTTCAAAGGATTCCTTATTCATGTATGCCATCATAAGAACTTCCCCAGTCTTATAATGCTGTGTGATACATGGAATCAGCCCGTCAGAATTCAGCTTGAATTCATCAAAGGATACTGCACTTTCAAACGTATTAACCGGAATGCCTTCTTTTCTGCATTCCTGCTTTATCTCCATTATATCCATTTGTTTCAGATTATATAAAGAAATGGATTCAGCATTTGTCTTTTCAAGCATCTCACAGATTGCTTCCCCATTTGTTGAATAGGTGGAAACAATAACAGGAAGTGCTACACGATTTTTGATCTCATTTACGATATCCATATATTCCGGAACCATATTATTATGTAATAACAGGAGCTCACCTGCTCCGAGTTCCTTAAGCTGCTCTGCATAGGCTACAGGCTCTTTACATTCGCTCAGGTCGATCGTTACGATGATACGTTCTGAACCAAAACGGTCAGCGGCTTCCGTTACAAGCTCCGGTGTATTTAATGCTGCTGATTTCATACAAACCTTGGAAGCACCTGCGTATAACATCTTCTTGATATCTTCCAGTCTTCTTACTCCACCACATGCGATCAATGGAATATCGACATTCTTGCAGATCTCTTTGATAACTGCAATATTCGCTTCTCTGCCTTCCTTTGTTGCTTTACTGTCAAAATATGCAATCTCATCTGCACCGGCATCATTATAGAACTTTGCCATTTCGAGTGCATTCTCAAGATCCAGACATGGAATAATTTTCTTATAACTCATAGTACCTCCTTAAAGTGAACCTTTGGTAGATAACACTTTACCATTTAATCTGTCGTCTATAGAAGTTGCTTCATCTAAAGCTTTTGCAAATGCCTTAAAAGCTGCTTCGATGATATGATGGTCATTGGAACCGGAGAACTGCTTCAGATTCAGGTTCATCTCTGCTCCATAGGATACTGCATAGAAGAATTCCTTTACCATCTGTGTATCAAAATATCCAACCCGTTCTGTTGTCAGGTTCAGATCATAAACAAGGTATGGTCTTCCGGAAAGGTCGATCGCACACATAACAAGCGTTTCATCCATAGGAAGAAAGAAATTACCGAAACGCTTAATGGATTTCTTATCTCCAAGCGCACCCTTGATCGCTTTTCCGAGAACAATTCCCGTATCCTCGATCGTATGATGACAATCCACATACAGATCACCTTTTACAGTCAGATTCAGATCAAAGAATCCGTGTTTGGCAAAGCTTGTCAGCATATGATCGAAAAATCCGATACCGGTATCGATTTTTGCATTTCCCTTTCCATCCAGATTTAATTCCAGAACAATATCTGTCTCGCTGGTTTTTCTTGTGCATTTTACTGCTCTATCCGCCATATCTTTTCTCCCTTGTTTTTATACATTTTTCTTCCGATACTTTGGCAACTACAAGCACAGGCGGACTGATAATACAGACGCCTGTGCAATCTTGGTTTCATATTATACCACTATTCAAATCTTACTGCAATAGAATTAGCATGTGCTGTAAGCTGCTCTGATTTTGCAAAGCTTTCAATGTCCTCATGTACCTCTTCAAGAGCTTCTCTGGAATAATAGATGATACTGGATTTCTTAATGAAATCATCCACACTTAACGGGGAGAAGAACTTCGCTGTTCCGTTTGTTGGAAGTACATGGTTCGGTCCGGCAAAATAATCACCCAATGGTTCGGATGAATATTCACCGATGAAGATCGCACCGGCATTCTTGATCCTTGTCATGACATCAAATGGATTTGCAGTTACAATCTCCAGATGTTCGGAGGCAATTGCATTTGCTGTTTCAACCGCATCTGCCATATTATCGGCTAATAAGATGTAGCCGTATGTATCAATAGATTTCCGTATGATCTCTTTTCTGGATAATACTTCTATAAATTCATCAACCTGTGCTGATACCTTTTCGGCAAGTTCTTTTGAAGTTGTGATCAGAATGGCGGATGCCATCTCATCATGTTCGGCCTGCGATAACAGATCGGCAGCAACATATCTTGGATTTGCAGTCTCATCTGCAATTACAAGGATCTCGGATGGACCTGCGATCGAATCGATGCTGACATGTCCGTATACCGCACGTTTTGCAAGTGCAACGAAGATATTTCCGGGTCCTACGATCTTATCAACCTTTGGAATGGATTCCGTTCCATATGCAAGAGCCGCGATTGCCTGTGCGCCGCCTGCCTTGTAGATAGCAGTCGCACCGGCTTCATTTGCTGCAACCAGTGTAGTCGCATATACTTCACCCTCGCTGTTACAAGGAGTGGTCATTATAATATTTTTAACACCTGCTACCTTTGCAGGCATAATGTTCATCAATACGGAAGATGGATACACAGCTTTTCCGCCCGGTACATATACTCCGACAGATTTCAATGCTGTTACCTTCTGGCCAAGCATGATACCTTTCGGATCAGAATCAAACCAGCTGTACTGACGCTGTTTTTCGTGATAGGTACGAATGTTTTCTTTTGCTTTTCTGATAACCTCGATCAGCTTCTCATCAACCTGTGTATAAGCATATTCAATCTCTTCTTTTGTAACCAGAACATTTCCGGCATTGATATCTGCTTTATCAAACTGCTTTGTATATCCAAATAACGCCTCGTCTCCACGATCTCTGACATCATTTACGATCTTCTCTACTGTATCTGCATAAGATCCAAAATTGCTTGGGCTTCTTTTTAACAGATCTTTTAAAATGTTCTTTCTGGTTTCTTCCGTCAGATTTACAATTCTCATTTTTATGCCTCCTTATTAATTAACGAATTCAGATCAGCAAGCAGCTTTCTAATTCTCTCATTTTCCATCTTTAAGCTTACCTGATTTACAACCATTCTTGCAGATAACGGACAAACTTCTTCTAAAACTTCCAGTCCGTTTTCGCGAAGGGTGCTTCCGGTCTCGACGATATCAACGATCACCTCCGATAAGCCAACGATCGGCGCAAGCTCGACCGAACCGTTTAATTTGATGATCTCAACCGTCTGGTTCTTCTGATTATTAAAATAATCTTTTGCAATATTCGGATATTTGCTGGCAACACGGATGATCTCATTTTTCTTCAATAATTCTTTTGCTTTATGAGGACCGCAGACACACATCCGGCATTTGCCGAATCCGAGATCCATTACCTCGTACAGGTTTCTGCCTTCTTCTAATATCGTATCCTTACCAACTACACCAATATCTGCTGCACCGTATTCTACATAGGTTGGTACATCTGTTGCCTTTGAAAGGAAGAACTTCAGCTTCAGTTCTTCATTTATAAAAATCAGCTTTCTGGTATCCGGGTCTTTCATCTCATCGCAGGTAATTCCTATCTGTTCAAGCAATGCAAGGGTTTTCTTTGCAAGTCTGCCCTTTGCAAGCGCAAATGTTAAATATCTCATTGATTTATCTCTCCAATCTATCCATCGATCAAATTCTAATTTTGAATTTCTTTCTGCTTTTGTCCGCTTATTTCAGGGATGCGATTGCCACCTCGTTCTCATCACCGGACACAAGATCAAATACCTTGACCGTATCACTGTTTTCAAAATAAAACAGTCCGGAGAAATGCTCTCTTTTTGCATATTCCAGATAATCGTCCACTGACTTTCTGACAGATTTGCGTATCAATTCAATCTTCTTATCATTCTGGCGCATAGACTTACCAAGGCTGATCGCAGGCTCCTGATTCTCGATATCATAGAGAATGATCGTATTCGAATATTCAACCGAAACCTCGATATTCTGTCTGGACAGTGCCATGATCAGTTCTTCTACGGTAAATGCAAAACCAATAGACGGTGCATCTTTGCCGAACTGCTTTAACAGGTTATTATATCGTCCACCTTTTACAACTGCATCTCCGGTTCCGTAGGTGTATCCGCGGAAGATCACGCCGGTATAATAGTTATAACCATTTAACATACTGAGATCAAAGCCGATATATTTGTCATATCCATAACAGCATAACGCTTTATGGATTCTCTGTAATCTGTGAACGGCTGCAAGTGATACCGGATTCGTAACCAGCTTCTCTGCTTCCTCTAACATGGATTCTCCACCGAATAAAGAGTCAAACGCAAGAAAGGCTTTCTTTAAAACAGGGCTCATATCCAGCTTCTTTAAATATTCCTCCAAACCAAAGAAGTTCTTGATATTGATATATTCTTTGATCTGAAGCTCCTCAGCTTCTGTAATTCCGGCTTCTGCGACGATTCCCTTAAAGTAATCGATCTGTCCGATCTCGATCTGGAACTCATCGATTCCAAGTGCCTTAAAAGAATCAACAACGGTTGCTATGATCTCTGCATCTGCCGCAGATGAATCATCATTTATAAGCTCGGCACCGATCTGTGTTACTTCCTTTAATTTACCCTGTAATTTTCTCGGGTTTGAATAAGTATTACCCGTATAACACAGACGGATCGGTAACTGTTCGTCCTTATAATATTTTGCTACACATCTTGCAATACTCGGTGTGATATCGGGGCGTAATACCAGTGTATTATTATCACGATCAAAGAATTTGTACATTTCATTTGACGGTGCAGATCCCTTATCACGGTTAAATATATCAAAATATTCAAATGTAGGTGTCTCTATATCATGATAGCTGTATAACTCCAGAGTATGATGCAGTTTTTCAATAATCTTTCTTTTCTTTTTACATTCTACATCATAAGTGTCTCTTACTCCATCCGGAGTCTGCAACAGTTTGTCCTGCATCTTTTTTCCTCCTTGTATCCACGTATCACTTTACTGCATTGAAGTGATAACATGGTAATTAGTTATTTTAACAACGTGCTCATTATAGGGGAGCAGTCGATATTTGTCAAGATTTTTTCCTGAACCCTTATGCTCTTAACTGCAAATCTTTATCGAGAAGCTCAAGATAATGAACCAATGCACCGTTTTTTGCATGAATAAAGAAATCCGGATTCAGTTCTTCATATTTGAAATTTTTTGCATGTCCCTCATTCACGCGATCCATATAAGTCTTTAATTCCGAAAAACGTAAATAGTAATATTTGTTTCTATGCGTAAAAAATATGATCAGGAAGCTGACTCCCTGCTGTTCCTCATACTCTTTCATAAAATGATACTGATGCTCATGTATATTCTGTAAGGAAAACGTATCAACCGCACATTCCTTCGCATCGAAGCATATCGGAATGCCCTGTACGACACCGATGTAATCGACCGTAGAATCTTTTTCAAAATACGCCAGTGTGATCTGGCTGCTGTCTTTATCCATACGGATCGGTTTGATCGGAGTCGGGATCTTCTGGACAACTGCCAGCTTCTTTTCCCGATAATATTCATTTGTATAATTAATCAGTTCCTCAAGTGAGGAACCACGAAGTCCTCTGGAATTCCAAGTTGCCATCCGATTCTGCCTCTTTATCTTTTATCTGATTCTGATCTTACTAAAGTTATTATCCAAATTACCCAAATAAATCTTTTTCGATCGTCCGAAACGGTTCCGGAAGAAATGCCGAATACTCTTTCCCGCCCAGATAAGAAAGCGGACCGTCTGTTTCTTTAAATATAATGTTTCCGCAATGAAGAAGCTGATGCTTTACATGATAAGAATCTGAAAAATACCGGTTCACTTCAGGTATGCCATACTTTGTATCACCGACTACCGGGTATCCCAGATGCTTTAATTGCGCACGGATCTGATGAGACTTACCTGTGATAAGCTCAACCTTTACCAACGTATAATCATCATTTTTTTTAACCGGATAAAAGATTGAATGGATTTCTTCACTCTTGCCATGTTCCCATGGGCGATCCGATATCCGAACTTTGTTTTTTGCATTATCCTTCTGTAGATAACAGGTACTGTCAAGCTTCTGCGTCAGGCGTCCCCGTACAAGTGTATAATAATATTTATGTAATAGATGTTCTCTTATAATTCTGGATAATTCCTGACTTCCGGTAAGACTCACCCCACAAAGAATGAGTCCGGATGTATTGCGGTCTAAACGGTTGCATACAGACGGACGATATGTTCTTAATTCTTCAGTTGTGATATGACCACTGTCGAGCAGATAGTCGATCAATGCTTCATTAAAGGAGTAGTCATCTTTTGATGCTTTCTGTGACAAAACGCCGGCCGGCTTATCTGCGATCAGAATATTTTCATCCGAATAGATGATCTCGACCGGAATCTTCTTTTTAGAGGAAGTGCTGTCTGTCCCGCTGACATTTTCTCGGAAATTGGCGATCGTTTCATCGGACATATAGATCTGGATCGTATCTCCGATATAGATGTATTCGTTTCCTTCAATTTTCTTATTGTTCAATTTGATGTTTTTCTTTCGCATCATCTTATAAACAAAGCTTGACGGTGCCTTATTCAGATATTTCAAAAGAAATTTATTTACACGCTGTCCTGCTTCATTCTGCGATATAATGATCTCTTTCATGTCCGGCTCCTATACACCAAGTTCAAATATTTTTTCACGCATAGACTGATCCTTTACTACGTAATCTTCATCCGGTTCTTTGATCGTCTCTGCCTTTTTTATAAATTCATCTACGGTTAACGCTGTAATAATGATATACGGTTTCTTTATCATTTCAAAGGAACGTGCAATTTCTTTTTTCAGGAATTCCACATCAGGAATCTTCTTATCAAATGCTTCCTGATACAAGAACAACATTCTGCCATCCCGTACGATCACGGCAGGGAAAAACATCATTCCCTCGTATCGACTGATTGAGATATCATACAGGATGCCGTCCCGGTTCTCATAATGGATCCCTTTTTCTATTTTCTTGTGTTCTTCCTCTGTTAAAGGCTTGAATTTGGAGCACATGATAAGTGCTACGATCTGTTTGGCAAATGGCAGGCTGATCAATATCGGAAGTATGATGATCAAGGTTTTTGTTGTTTTAAACATGACAAGCGAAAGAATTACTCCTGTAAGGATCATAACACCAAGTATAATAATACTGGTTATGATTTTTTTCTTATGTTTTTTTATATATCCATACTGTCCTTTTTCCATTGTTTTTGTCCTGTTCTGTTTTTATTATAATGTTCTTCAAATCCCCGGTAAATCTTTGTATTAACCGGATATCTGTCTCTATTTGATCATGGAAACGATCCAGTCATTCGGCAGCAGCTTTGTTACGACCTTGAACGCTTTCATCGTTATGCTGTAGGTAGATTCTGTCTTCAGATAATATGCATCAAATAAGGCACGTTTTACTACATTTTTTGCTTCTACACGGAACAATCTTTTAAATGCCTTTGTTTGGGAATATTTCTCGGCTACATCAAAAAACTCAGTATTAACCGGTCCAGGACATACTGCTGTCACTGTAATGCCTCTGTCCTCCAATTCTTTATTTAATGCCTTGGAAAAGCTTCTTACCATTGATTTTGTTGCTGCATATACAGCGAAGGATGGCTGTGGCAGATATGCCGCAGATGATGCAATATTAATGATATTGCTCTGTTCTTTCATATATGGCAGAGTAATCTTCGTCATGGCAACTAAAGCCTTACAGTTAACATCGATCATTCCTGTAAGTTCCTCGCATACAACATCCTCTACATGTCCCATAATGCCATAACCGGCTGCGTTTACCAGAACACGCACCCATGGATGCTCCTTTGCAAGCATCTTCTTATAGGATTCAAGATCATCCTGCTTTGTTACATCCAGCGGAAGAACAATAACCTTCTTGCCTTCAATCTCTCTTTCTAAGGCATACAAGCGTTCTGTACGTCTGGCAATCACCCATATTTCATCTATCGTCTTATATTTTTCACTGATCTGAACAACAAACTCTCTGCCCAGTCCGGAAGAAGCTCCGGTAACGACTGCTATTTTACTCATGACATCATCCTCCATCCAGATAAATACTTATTTTTTAACGTTCCGTTTGTATTTTTTGCCCATCCAAGCGGATATCCGTCCACCAGAACAAGCACATATCCATTTTTAATTTTCTGATCCGATGCTTCAATCGTCTCGCCTTTCAGATATCTAAAAACACGGTCATCTGAAGAAATCAGATTTACTTCATTATCAAACTGTCCCTGCCGCAGATACATGGCAAGTGACTGACTCGGTTCAAACCGGTTCTTCTTGATCTCGCCAAGGAACAAGCCCTGTCTTAACATCCGAAGCCCAGATACATCCGGCATACATTCTGCCATGTAATACAGTCTTCCGTTATTTTCCTCAATATATGCAGACTTAATTCCTGCATCAGCCGAAATATGTGTAAAAAATTCTTCTGCATTTTTATCCGGCTTACAGCCTCTGTGTATCCATGACTGAAACACCTGTGTCTGCTCTGCCTCTTTTTTATGGATAAGTGCAACGAAATGGCCTTCCCCTTCGATATGATGCGGCCATAATCTTGCACATTTCTCAAGCTCTGCATTTTCGGTCTTTCCCCATGCCGGATTTCCATTGCAAAAGCCCGGATACTTCGGAACTTCGATTAATTCTAATGTATCATCCAGTGATAAAAGATATTCGATTGACTGTTCATTTTCTTCCGGAGAAAACGTACAGGTCGAATACAGCATGGTTCCGCCCGGCTTTAACATTTTTACAACTTCATTTAAAATTCCTCGCTGTAAACCGGCAAATAACTCAACGCCATTGTTCTCCCACGCTGTTACCATTGACTGGGATTTACGGAACATTCCTTCACCGGAGCAAGGCGCATCAATCAAAATTTTATCAAAGGTCTGATAGAATTTTGTGCTCAGCTTATTCGGAGCTTCACTTACCACACACATATTACCGATTCCAAATAATTCCAGATTCTTTAGCAATGCCTTGGCTCTGGAATTACTGATATCATTTGAGATCAGGAACCCGGTTCCATGAAGTTTTGCTGCAAGCTCGGTTGATTTACCTCCCGGTGCTGCACAGATATCAAGAACCACATCCCCGTCTTCAACAGGAAGAATACTCGCCGGTGCCATCGCACTCGGTTCCTGAATATAATAAAGCCCTGCATAATAATATGGATGTTTGGATGGTGTACATGCTTTATCATCATAATAAAAACCATTTGTTGTCCATGGTACAGGCTTTAATTCAAATGGAGAGATCTTTAAGAAATCTTCCACACTGATTTTATTTGTATTCACACGAAGTCCATGATGCATGCCCTGATCCAGACAATTCATATATGCTTCATATTCGTCTCCTAATTGTGTCTTTATCCTGTTTGTAAATGACTCCGGTAAGTTCATAATCTATAACCCCTGTGCTTTGTATCCTTCTGCGATAATATCAAGCTGTTTGGAAAAATCCTCCAGCTTTTCCAGATCATCCTTCTGGTAAATATCATAAAATTCATTCTGTATCTTTACAACCTCTCGCTGATTACCGACATAATACAGATTTTGTATATTAGTCAGTATATCTGCTACTACAGATGCCTTATAATTAAATGAATTCTGTGCATCCATAATCTCGCCACGGACAGATGACATCTCTTTATCCAGTGCAACGGTTGCATTTGCTGCATTTAACAGTTTTTCCCGGATATGCTCCGGCATATTGTGACGATATTTATACTGAAGAGAATGTTCGATCGTCGCCCAGAAATCCATTGCCATTGTACGTATCTGGATCTCTGCCTGGATTGTCTGCAGTCCCTTGATCGTATAAACATCATAATTCAGTATAATATGATAACTTCTGTATCCGCTTGCCTTTACATTTGTAATATAGTCTTTCTCTTCCCGGATTGACATATCCTTGCGATTTCTTATGATCTCTACAACTTTGTAGATATCCTCTTCAAACTGGCACATAATACGGATTCCCGCGATATCATCCATTTCTTCCACGATATGATCCATCGGAATATGTTTCTTCTGCATCTTATCCAAAATACTTGAAATTCTTTTCACACGTCCGGTCACATTCTCAATCGGAGAATACATTCCCTGACTGCGGTAATCTTTTATGATATGCTTAAATTTCAGAAGCAGTTCATCTACTGCCTGCTCATACGGAGATAGAATCTCCTTCCATAATTGTATTTCCATGAATAAAATGCCTCCTGCCAATTCTACCTATTCATCATCATGGGATACTCTGGTATAAAGGAAATTATATTCATCTGCACCCGCCTGATAATCGGGATACAAATTATATAATTCTTTTGCAAGCTCATATGCTTTATCATAATCCTGTATCTTCTCATAATATGTGATCTCCTGTAAACGGAGTTCCTTTTGGAATGTGTTATCACTGGCCAGACCATTATTGATATAGCCATATGCGTTATCCAGTTCGCCGATACTGATATAATATGCCGCATATTGTGCATACAGATAAGAATTATATCCATATTTTTTTATATACTTCTCATAATTTTCAAACATATGCTCAGAATCATTCATGGAAGCATAACAGGTTCCGATATAAAGATATAATTCCGGATAATCTTTAACATACTGTTCCAGAACCGGAAGTGCTCCGGCATAATTCGAATCTGAGAAATCCGATAACGCCTGAGCAATTTCCTGCATCTTCTTCACATCCTTCTTATCCGCTGATGTCTTCTGAAGGATCGTATCGTATTCATCTACCGCTTTTTTATAATCTGCAGTTTTCATATAGATATCTGCAATATAAAGTCTGGTATTCTTATCCTTGTTTTGAGAAAAAATCTGTTTTTCCGAAAGAGCTTCTGTGAATTTATCAAGAGCTTTGTCATATTCCGAATTCTGATAATATGTAAGTCCTTCATCAAAATACCGATCTTTATGTGATATTAATTTTGAAAGAATCACAACAGCAGCAAAAATAATGATCGCACATGCAAGCAAAAATATAAATACTTTTCCAAAATCAATGTTGGATCTTTTCTTTCTGCGTCGTCTTCTGTTTCTTTTTGCCATATCTGCCGCTCCTGATTAGTGATGGAATAAACGGATACCTGTAAATACCATTACCATTCCATATTTATCACATGCTTCGATCACAAGATCATCTCTTACAGATCCACCCGGCTGAGCAATGTATGCAACACCACTCTTCTTCGCACGTTCAATGTTATCTGAGAATGGGAAGAATGCATCAGAACCAAGTGTAACATTCTGATTTCCGGCAAGCCATGCTTTCTTTTCTTCTGCTGTAAATACTTCCGGTTTTACCTTAAAACGCTTCTGCCATTCACCGTCACGGAGAACATCCTCATATTCATCACCCATATATACATCGATCGCATTATCTCTGTCTGCACGTCCAAGACCATCAACAAACTGAAGCCCCATAACCTGTGGAGACTGACGCAGCCACCAGTTATCAGCCTTCTGACCGGCAAGTCTTGTACAGTGGATTCTGGACTGCTGGCCGGCACCGATACCGATTGCCTGACCGCCCTTTACATAGCACACGGAATTAGACTGTGTATATTTTAATGTGATCAGTGCAATCTTCATATCGATAAGAGCTTCTTCCGGTATATTTTTATTCTCTGTTACAATATTGGATAAAAGATCCTTATCAATATTCAGTTCATTTCTTCCCTGTTCGAATGTAATTCCAAATACCTGCTTGCGTTCAATCTCAGCAGGAACATAATTCTCATCGATCCGGATAATATTATAATTACCTTTCTTCTTCTGCATCAGAAGCTCCATAGCTTCGTCTGTATACCCGGGAGCAATTACACCATCTGATACTTCACGCTTAATGAGACGGGCTGTATCCGCATCGCAAACATCTGACAATGCAATGAAATCACCAAAGGATGACATACGGTCTGCACCTCTGGCTCTTGCATATGCGCATGCAAGTGGTGACAGTTCGCCCAGATCATCTACCCAGTAGATCTTTGCAAGTGTATCTGTAAGAGGAAGTCCTACTGCAGCACCTGCCGGTGATACATGCTTGAAAGATGTAGCTGCCGGAAGTCCGGTTGCTGCCTTTAATTCTTTTACAAGCTGCCAGCCGTTAAATGCATCCAGAAAATTTATGTAGCCCGGCTTACCATTTAATACGGTAACCGGAAGATCACTTCCATCCTCCATATAGATTCTTGATGGCTTCTGATTTGGATTGCATCCGTATTTTAATTGAATTTCGTTCATTCTGTATTTCCTCCCGATTCGTGATAATTACTTGTTCTTATTGATGATTCTTGTCTCATACTTTCCTGTTGCGATATCGATATATCTGACAAACAGGGATACCTTATTGTCTTCATTCAGGCTTTCCCATACCATATTTGCAAATGCATCGATATCACCTGATATACCAACTAACTTCGGTTCTCCCTCAAAGCTTGGAAGTGGATTGTCATCATGCATATATGTATGAATAAAATGTCCTTCTCCGTTTGCGGGATTCTCATATGAAAATGTATATCGGTTGCATGCCGACGGATCTCCGTTATTGCTCTTTAAGATAGACATTGCATAGTCATACTGTCCGCCTTCGATATGCATAACTCCGGAAATTCTCGGTGTATAGTTTGGACCATCCGGTTCAAACTCGCGGCATCTGAGTGACTGTTCAAATGTAAGCTCTTTATCCATTCCATCATAGATCGTATCGGTCTGGTCACCATTTGTTACGATCGTTCGGTTACCAAGAACCCGAACCGGTGCGTAAATGATAAGACTCGGATCTTCAAGCTTGGATGGATCAAATGCTTCTGTACGGATTCCTTCGCCCTCTGTAACAAATACACGATTTCTGGAATTCACACTTCTACCCATGATAAAGTATGCGGTAACTGCCTTTGTTCCGTCTTCCGAACGTCCGATCACAATTCCTCTGCCGGGATAAGAATTACCCTTAAGTTCCTCTGATAATGATAACATTTTCATTTGTAAACCTCCGTTTAGTAAATTAGTCAATTCATGTACCCATTTATCTGGTCGCTGTCTTTCATCTTATAATAATATGCTTTCTTTTGCAAGCGTTTTGGACTGCATTCTTATCTACTGAAACTGGCGGATTGCCTGAATCAGCTCGGATTTTGGAACTGCTCCCACGATTTTCTTTATAACTTCTCCATCTTTATATAATAAAAATGTCGGAATTGATACAACCTTGTTTGCAAGTGCAAGTTCCTGATTCTCATCTACATCCACCTTGCATACCTTTACCTCCGGAAATTCGTCAGCCAATTCTTCAACGATCGGTGCAACCATTCTGCATGGTCCGCACCAGGTCGCCCAGAAATCAACCAGCGTAAGTCCCTTTGCCTTTAAAACCTGATCTTCATATTCTTTTTCATTTAAATGTATAACTGCCATAGTAAAAACCTCCAATTCGTCATTCGTTAATTATATAGGCATCTCAATCATCTTACATCTGTACTTTCAAAAAACATTTCTGACAAGCAGGTGTTCTTGTATTATAGTATACATTCATTTTCCTCTATCATACATTTATTTGTCAACTCATTTCACGGAGTTTTAATAAATATCTACATTTGTCATCTTGTCTGTCAATTCGATGAACGCCGGCCGACAGACAGGAATTTATATAAATCTGATTTCTGAATAATAACCGATACACGAAATGCGCGCTGCCACAAAGGGAAGCGCGCATCGTATTGTATGTGTATTATATGTTAGCCTTTATAATTATGCATTTAAGAATTCTTTGCTTGTCTTAACCTTCTTGTTTGGATCCGGACGGAATAACAGGAAGAAGAAAGCAACGATGATCAGGATCGCTACAACAGTGCCGATACCAAATGAACATGCACCTGTGAAGAGACCTGCGATTCTGTAAACAACAAGGGATACAAGGTATGCGAAACCACACTGATATCCGATTGCGAACCAGAACCATTTTGCACTGTTCATCTCTCTCTTAATAGCACCCATTGCTGCGAAACATGGAGCACAGAGTAAGTTGAATACGAGGAATGAGAAACCACTTGCTGTTGTGAATGCTTTTGCAAGCTCACTGTATACCGTGCCTTCTCCACCACCGTAAAGGATACCCATAGTACCAACGATATTTTCCTTAGCAACAAGGCCTGTAATAGATGCAACAGTTGCCTGCCAGTCGCCCCAGCCCTGTGGCTTGAAGATCCAGCAGATTGCTCCACCGATCTTAGCTAAGATACTGTGGTCGATCTGATCCTCTGAAAGCATCTGGAATTTGCCATCCAGAACACCGAAGTATGTTGTGAACCATACAAGGATTGTTGAAAGGAGGATGATGGTACCGGCCTTCTTAATGAATGACCAGCCACGCTCCCACATACTTCTTAATACAGAACCGATTGTCGGGATATGGTAAGGAGGTAACTCCATAACGAATGGAGCCGGATCTCCTGCGAACATCTTTGTCTTCTTTAAGATAATACCGGAGCAGATAATTGCTGCAATACCGATAAAGTAAGCACTTGTAGCAACCAGTGAAGATCCACCGAAGATCGCACCTGCGATCATTGCAATAAACGGAACCTTGGCACCACAAGGAATAAACGTTGTAGTCATAACTGTCATACGACGGTCTTTTTCATTTTCAATCGTACGGGATGCCATGATACCAGGAACACCACAACCTACACCTACAAGAATAGGAATGAATGACTTTCCTGAAAGACCGAATTTTCTGAAGATACGGTCCATGATGAATGCGATACGTGCCATGTAGCCACAGTACTCAAGAATTGCAAGTAAGATGAACAATACAAGCATCTGAGGTACGAAACCAAGTACAGCACCAACACCGGCGATAATACCGTCAAGGATCAGTCCCTTTAACCAGTCAGCACATCCGATCTTATCAAGACCTCTTTCCGCAAGATCAGGAATAGACGGAACGAACACACCATAATCAGCAGGATCGATCTCTGCCATTTCTGTCTTGTTGAAGTATTCTACTGCATCTAAATAAGACATAGCATTTGTCTTATCTTTTTTTGCACCGGCAGGTACTTCTGAATAATATACATCGATATCGTAAGTATCAAGAGTTTCTTCATCTTCCATCTGATACTTAACACTTGCTTCTGTATTTGTATTTGCTTCGATAGCTGCCTTTGTTGCGTCAACATCTATAGCATCTTCATCATCTGTTACAAGTACGCCATATGCATCAAGTGCATTTGTAGCTGCATCGTAATCGCCGGATGCTTCTTCATAATCTTTGGTTCCGATACCGAATAAATGGAAACCGTCACCGAACAGATTATCATTTGTCCAGTCCGTGCACCATGCACCGACTGTTGACATTGCAATATAATAAACCAGCCACATTACAATAATGAAAATCGGAAGTGCAAGGATACGGTTGGTAACGATCTTATCAATCTTATCTGAGGTTGTAAGCTTTTCACCCTTTGTATTCTTCTTTACACATTTTCCAATGATAGATGAGATATATGCATATCTCTCACTGGTAATAATACTCTCTGTATCATCATCGAATTTATCTTCCAGTGCTTTGATCTCATCTTTACAATCCGGCACACTGTCCATCTGCTCTGCAATCTTTGTGTCTTTTTCAAGAAGCTTGATCGCAAAGAATCTCTTCTTTCTTTCTTCGACTGTAAGCTTTGCACTTACGCTGTCGATTGCATCTTCAACAGCCTGATCGAAGCTATGTACACGCTTATTCTGTACTTTCTTCTGTGCTGCCGCAACTGCTTTTTCTTTTACTTCATCAATTCCTGTACCCTTCAATGCCGAGATCTCTACAACCTCGCATCCAAGTGCATTGCTCAGGTTCTTGATATCGATCTTGTCACCATTCTTCTTTACAAGATCCATCATGTTAACTGCCATGATAACCGGGATTCCCAGCTCGATCAACTGTGTTGATAAGTACAGGTTTCTTTCGATGTTCGTACCATCAATAATATTGATGATCGCATCCGGATATTCCTTGATCAGATAATTTCTGGCAACAACTTCCTCTAATGTATATGGAGAAAGTGAATAAATACCGGGAAGGTCAGTGATGATAATATCTTTGTGACCCTTTAATTTTCCTTCTTTTTTCTCTACTGTAACACCAGGCCAGTTACCTACATACTGGTTTGAACCTGTAAGTGCGTTAAATAATGTTGTCTTTCCACTGTTTGGATTACCTGCCAACGCTATTTTAACTGACATTTTTATGCTCCTTCCTTTTTGTCTGTCATTTTCTATGATTCATCAAATAAGTAAATCATCTGCTTCGTTGTATGTAGGATCGGTACGATCCACACATTTATTCAACAACGATCATTTCGGCATCTGCTTTTCTTAAAGAAAGCTCATAACCGCGTACTGTTACTTCAACCGGATCACCAAGCGGCGCAACTTTTCTGACATAGATTTCTACACCTTTCGTGATTCCCATATCCATGATACGTCTCTTTACAGGCCCTTCGCCAACAAGTTTTGTTACCTTAACTGTCTGACCGACGGCAACCTCTCTTAATGTCTTCATACCATTTCGCTCCTTCTTTTTTCTTTATACATATAAGAAAGTCTCCACATATTCAGACCGGATTCTGTGACGGCTTTTCTTCTTATACATTTGTGTATATAAACAATTGCACCGGCAGCTACCAATGTGCAAATACTTATATTTCTGTTTTTTCGGCATCCTTATACCATAATTTTGGCTGCCATATCTTTTCCGATGGCAACTCTGGAATCTTTTACATTTACGATCATATTACCGTTTATCTCTGAAACAACTGTTACTTCTCCACCTACGACAAAGCCAAGCTTCTCAAGAAACTGTCTTGTTTCATTTTTTCCACCAACTTTGGTAATGGTCTTTGTTTCTCCAATATTCATAAAAGTTAAAGGCATCATATTCCATCTTCTTTCATAATCGTATAAATTTATCATTAAGCAATATGCTGTTTCAAATTTCATCGTTAGTATATACTAACCCTCATTAGAAGTCAATAACATTTTTTAGAAAAATATAACATCATTTAGAAGCTTGTAACGTATCTTAGTTGTATATAACAAAGTTATATTCTTAAAATGCAAATTTATTTATTATGCTTGACATTTTCATATGGTTAGTTTAAACTAATTACGATTATAAAATTGAAAGGTTGGATTATTATGGAGAAATATATAGGTACTATTATTGTTGCTGCTATTATTATACTTGTGTGCGTACTTGCGATCCGTTCAATGGTAAAAGATAAAAAATCCGGAAAATCTGTTCAGTGCGGAGGAAACTGTAACAATTGTCACGGATGCCATTAGTTTTATCTTTCTTTCATTTGAACCTTATTCCGGTTTGTGATATAATGTTCTGTAAATAATTTTTTAATGGGGTAAAGCTATGTTAACAACGAATGAATCAGTTGAAAACTATCTGGAAACAATATTGGTATTAAGCAAGAAGCTGCCTGTTGTCCGTTCGGTTGATATCTCAAATGAACTTGGTTATAAGAAATCAAGCATCAGTGTTGCTATGAAGAATCTTCGTGAGAACAACTACATAACGATGAGTGATGCAGGATTTATTTCACTCACCGATTCAGGAAAAGAAATTGCTGAGATGATATATGAACGGCATGAGCTTCTCTCTGCCTGGCTTATACAACTTGGTGTTGATCCCGATATTGCATCTGCCGATGCCTGCAAGATCGAGCATGTAATCAGCAAAGAAAGCTTTAAAGCAATTAAAGATCATGTATTAAGCGGAGCCAATCACTAGCTTTTCTAGTGACTGGCTCTTTTTATGTGTTCCTTACGGCTCACATTTCTAACGGATAGAATTTTCTACACATAAAGTTCCCCAACCGATATATATGTTTGGATACTCTCTCGCTGATTTTATCCTTTTTGCTCCGCGGATCAACGAAGCCTTCAGCTTTTCTCCATACAGAAACGGATCGTTTCCGTTTACAATTCCCCACTGCATCAGCAAGCATGCAGATCCGGATACAAACGGAACAGCCATAGATGTTCCCGATGCAAAGGAATAATCATTTCCCGGATATGCAGTGTAAATATCCACACCGGGTGCAGCAAGATCCGGTTTGATCCTGTCATTTGCCGTATAACCTCTTCCTGAAAAATATGCAAAATCATCCACATTCTGATCATAAGCCGCTACCGTAATCAACCCTTCGGCAGTAGCGGGAATCGTAAGTGTCCCAAATTCTGTTGGATTCAGGAATTCCACATTTCCTGTAAGACTTGCCCGAATCGGCAGATAGGCATCTATCACCCCACTAACAATTTGCTTCGGGTGAATCAAGACCTTCCACTGCCCTTTATCTATATAATTTTTCTGTCCCTGAAATGATACAAATATTTCCTGATTACGGTTATACGGATTTGGCGTTCCATAGATTCCTTTTACAAAAGTGTTTCGATAGGATCCTGTTCCGATGTTTTGCGACTCACTTAAGGTCAGTATGATGTCTCCGTTTGGCGCAATGATTACAATATCAAAGCGGTCATTATAATTTTTCCATAACTGAAGATTAAATGAAGCTACATAGTCGCTTACAAGCAGATCAATCATACGATATGAAGTATTTCCGAGAATTACACGCTGATGCCTTCGGTTGATCGCATCATTTCCTGTTCCCGTCGATATTGAGCAGATAGCAAATCTGGACACATCGTTGATATAATTTTCAAGCAGCGAATCACCTTTATGGGAGCCGTAATTATTTCCATAACTGAGATTTATCGATATCGGTCGATTCATTTCGATTCCCGTCCGGATTGCATAGTCAATTCCAAGGATAAGACCAAGTGTAGTTGGGAGCTTAGATGCGGTATCGCTTCCAATCTTTACAACCAAAAGCTCTGTCTGAGGAGCAACGCCAATATTCGTACCGGCCGCAATAGCCGCAACCTGTGTTCCGTGCCCGGAACGATCCTCAGATGGAAGAATTCCTGCATAACTTCCATCCAGTATTGAATTCAATTCTTCATTTGTATAAATACGTCCCAGCTTATAAGTATTTGCATATGTATCCTGATATACCGCCTGCTGATCCCAAAAAGATAAAATTCTGCTTTTTCCATCCCTGACAAATTCATTATGTCTATAATCAATTCCCGAATCAATAATCGCAAAGATTGTTCCGTCACCATCCAGGCCGTAATTATTGATGAAAGTTCCGGACAGACAGGATGCATACTGAGCATAAGACACCTGCTGTTCCACACTTTTCGGTTTATCTATATAGATAATTCTGGGATCTGCTGCAAATGCATTCAAATACGCTTCTGAAATCTCAATAATTGCATAGCCTGCCAACAGATAATATATCTGCATCCGATACCGTTCCACCAGATCAGATATATCATCATTATATCGAATCAAAAGCTGCCATGTACTCTTCTCGGAACTGTATCCGATATACAGCTCTGCCTCGCTCTCGTTGTATGTATTTCTTGTCGATATCGCAAGCTCCAATTGCGTATCAATATTATTTTCCATTTTCAACTTCCACCCTGTTTTCAGGTATAATCTTTATCTGTTAATCATATGTTTTTTTACAGCAATTTAGAATATTCAAATCATTTTGTAAAATGTTGTTAATTGTTTGAAAACATCGAAAAATATAAATAAAGTTAGAACTTTTCCACATTATCAACAGATTTATACACAAAAATAAGATTTTCAGTCTAAAAAACAGGTATTTCATCCTATATTTATCCACATTTGTCATATACAGTCGGGATTCCTTGTTTTCAAATTCCCTAATACGACGAAATATTTCCCTGTATGTATATATAATTGCATTTGCAAAATAAAAGAAAGTAAATCATATGAACTATTTTTTTAATTTATTTATAGGCAGAAAACATCAGACAATACAGGCAAATGGCTTTATGGATACCGGAAATACCTTAAAAGACATTTCAACAGGAAAACACGTCGTCATTGCATCCCCTGAGATCATGTATGATCTTTTGCCCAGACAATACCATTACATTGTATATGACTACACAAACGGCACCCAGTCTTTCGATCGAAAATCAGCTTTATCAATGCCGGAAGGCATCCATCTGGTTCCATACCGGACAATCAGTTCTGAATCGGACCTAATGCTTGCTTTCGACTGTGATTTCTTCTTTATTAACAATCGGCTGATTCGAAACCGACCATTGATCGGGCTTAGCAGGCATACCTTACAAATCAGTCATATGTCCAAATGCATATTATTAAATTCAGCATATTTGAGAAAGGTAAGAAAAAATGATAAATACATTAGCAAATAACGATTTTAAATTTTCAGTAGTTTCAAATATTATGACTTTATTACCTGTATCCCGAAAGGATGTCCATTACATAGGCGGCTGTGATGTACTGCCGGCTCCTCTTGAACCTTATGAAGAAAGTGCAATGGTTGCAGGTCTTGGAAACGGCGACGATCAAGAAATCAAAAAAATACTGATTGAACGAAATCTCCGTCTTGTAGTTTATATTGCAAAGAAATTTGACAACACCGGAATCGGTGTGGAAGATCTGATCTCGATCGGTACGATTGGTCTGATCAAAGCTATCAATACCTTTAAATGTGATAAAAATATTAAACTGGCAACATACGCCTCCAGATGTATCGAAAATGAAATCCTTATGTATCTGCGCAGAAACAGCAAGCTTCGTATGGAGATATCCATCGACGAACCGCTAAATGTTGACTGGGATGGCAACGAATTACTGTTATCCGATATTCTCGGCACGGATGAGGATACCGTCTATCGAAATATGGAAACCGAGATGGATCATTCTTTATTGGAGACCGCCGTCTCACATCTGTCGGAAAGGGAACGGACTATTATAGAACTGCGCTATGGGATTAATACTATCAATGGGATAGAACGTACCCAGAAAGAGGTGGCCGATCTTTTAGGGATCAGCCAGTCCTATATCTCAAGATTAGAGAAAAAGATAATAAAGAAATTGAAAAAAGAGATTATGAAAATGAGCTGACGCCATCTTAATGATGGTAATCAGCCAACTTTCTCTTATAATCGTCTACCATCCGGCGCATCTTCTGATAATCTTTTTCTTTCAGATCACCGGATGCTTTAAAATCCTCTACCATCCGATCCAGTTCCTTTAAAGCATCATGAGCCAGATCTTTATAGTTATTGGCAAGATTCATATTCATTTCCGTAAGCTTCGCGTTCAACTGTTGTTTTATATTACGTTTCATCATTGTTTCATACCTCATTTCAGGAAATAATTATTGACACTGTTTTTACCATGTGTTACTATTACAAAGGTTCACAAACGCCGGCATGTCGGAATTGGCAGACGAGGCAGACTCAAAATCTGTTGGTGGCAACATCGTGCGGGTTCAAGTCCCGCTGCCGGCACTTTCTAAATTTTTCCCAACTATGAATATAATTGAAAAAAGCTAGGTTTTAAGCCGTTTCTAGGCGCTTCATATTGTATCACATATGCAATTAAATGTAACATTTTGCCCCTAAATTGCCCCTTAATGCAATATGTTTGCCCACCTTTTGCCCACCAGATTTGGTGGCTTTTTATTTATATGAGACTTAAGCTGCTCTGCAAATGTAATTTTGTTTCCTATCGGTGCGCTGTCCCTGTTACTGTAATCGGCTGCTGTTATCAATCTTCTTTGCAACGACTACAAACCGTCCGTTATCTGTATGATATGCACAGGTTGATAATGTCAGCAGGTGATCACCATAAGAAGCTGTTTCTTCTATTGTATATGGTGTATTTACTTTTGCGCGGCTTACATAATCATCAAATGCTGTTTCCGATTCGGCATTAATAAAACTATATATATTATAATGCTCTGTATCATCTTCCGGATATGCCTTGGTATAAAAGGCTGCAATCACGGTATAAGTACCCGGTCCATCTAAAGTATCAAAAATGATCGTCTTATGTTCCTTATAGAAATTTTCATCCTCATATTTTAACAGATCGTGAAACATGCTTCCGGCTTTCATATTGTGACCATACAGGATAACATTATCAGATACTTCACCTGTCGGGCTGCAGTTTGCCGCTGCAAATAAAGTACCTGCCGCACTGTATTCTCCATTAAAGTTTCTGTGAATATAATACTCCTCGTCATTCGGCGTATACATAACCGGATAATCGATCCTCGTTCCATAGATATAGAGCCAACCGATAAAATCAGGATTCTCCTCATATACCGAAGCATATTTTTTATAAACCTGCTTCTTCTGTACTGTTACATAGACAGGTTCTCCTTTATCATCTGTGCAGTCACCATCTTCTACCGTTTCCTTAATAGCCGAAAACGCTGTTTCCGCTTTATAATTCGTATAAAAATAGATACCCAGATAACCGCCGCAGCCAAGGAAGACCAGAATACACAGCACAAGTATGATATTTAAAAATAATCCATTCTTTTTTTTCATATTTTTTAACGAATCATCATAATCTGAATTCTGATCCGGCTGTCTCTTATCCATGTCTGCCTTTTCTTTTGATTCTTTCATTCGAATCGAGATCCTCCTTATGTAATTTTTATGCAACTGTAATTTATTATTATAAAGTAAAAATCTGACTATTTCTAAATAAACAGTCAGATTTTAAACCTTAAAAATACTTTCTGCTTCCCCAAAGATTATTCCGTTTCAGTTCTACATACTCTGCATATGCCTGTTCCAGAATATCCTTTTCATTCGGAAACTTCAGAAGGTGGTAGGCTTCATGATACTTGTAGTAACCGGAATCCACAAAATATTCTTCACGCTGCGGTTTGCTGTAATAGCTGTCCGCCATCATCAGATACCAGTGTACATCCTTGTTTACCACATCAAAAGCAGTATTAAATGTATAATTGCTTTTTCCTACATACTTAATAATAGATGCGCTAACACCTGTCTCCTCTTTTACTTCTCTGAGTGCAGTCTGGTTATGCTCTTCACCTTTTTCAACTGTACCCTTCGGGAGAACCCATCCTTCATATTTGTTTTTGTAGTTTTTGTACAGTAATAATACTTTTCCTCTGAAGATTACCACACCTCCGCAGCTTGTTGCTTCGATCACAGCAAATCCTCCTGTCTTTTCGGTGTTGTAAATGCTTCAAGTTCTACTCACATTCGACTACGAATAAAACTCTGAACCGACTTACATCTGCCAGCCCTTAATTGGTTATAAGTATATCAGTATTACTGCATTATTTCAAGCTGATTAATCATAATATGCATCAAATATCTTTCTGGCTATGGACGTCGCCGAAGTTCCTGTATTACTCGCATTCTCCACCAGAACGCAGACCACCAGATCAGGATTGTTAATATTTGAAAACCCGATAAACCAGGAATGGGAGTCCTTATTTTCATTAAATTCCGCTGTTCCCGTTTTGCCGGCTACCGTATAATCTGCACCTGAAAAATAATCAGAAGCTGTTCCATAGTCCGTAACAGACCGCATAAGATCCGTTAATGTCTGTGCCTCTTTTGCGGAAATGATCCTGCCATAAGAGCTCTTAGAGAATTTCTTTACAACGCTTCCGTCACAATTCTCAATTCGATCCATCATATACGGCTTCATAAGAACACCGCCATTTGCGATCGTACACATGATCATCGCATTGTGAAGCGGCGTAATCAATGTCTTTCCCTGCCCGATCACAGTCTGAGGAATCAGAGATTTATCTGTCTTTGATGTCAGTGAATAGCTGGATTTATAATAATATCCGTCATACGGAAGTTCTTTATTATACAGAAAATCCTCACATAGCTTGTTTAAAGCATCCATATCAAGCTTTGTACCTATATTGGAAAATGAAGTATTACAGGAATATGCAAGTGACTGTTCCAGATCCACCGTTCCATGCACTTTATGATTATAACAATGTATGGATACACTGTTAAAGATTCCCTCACCCTCACATTCATAAGAATATGATTTATAATTTGGATTTTCCCTGATATATTCAAGGGTTGTAAGTATCTTAAATGTAGATCCCGGTGGATACATTCCCTGTGTTGCGCGATTTAACAGGCACGAACTATCTGAATTTGCTGTTTCTTCTATAACAGATGAAATCTGGTTTGGGTCAAAATCCGGTTTGGAAACCATCACCTTGATCTTACCGGTAGACGGCTCTATCGCAACAATCGCGCCATCATTGCTTCCCAGTGCATTATAAGCTGTACTCTGAAGATCATAATCTAATGTAGTTATAACATTATTTCCCATGTTCTTTTTATTTGATAATGCATGGTACACACGATATAGGATATTCTGATTCGAGGTCAACAGATAATAATTTGATGCCATCTCAAGTCCTGCCTGACCATTGCTGTCATATCCGACTGCATGGGCGAACATATTGCTGTACGGATAAACTCTTGTTTCATTTCCATCGTCATCTGTCTTTGTCTCCGCAAGAACAACACCATCATCCGAAATAATCTGTCCTTTGATAACTGTCTCCGCATACAGGTTCTGTCTTTTATTGTAGGAATTTGCGATATCAGAATCTGAATCCACGATTACATATTTGATCAGATGCGCCATCATTCCAATAAAGATAAAGACAACAAAATATGTCACTATAAGTACAGGAACGTTCTTTTTATCATTTTTCTTTTTTTCGATTTCTTCTCTACTCCCCTGAGAATACTTCTTCATGATTGCTTTGTTTGTAGATCGTTTGTTCTTCATTGCCACCAACTCCATTATTTTCAAGTACACAGATTCCCTGAATAATACCAAACAGGAATAATGTGCTCACTACCGAACTTACACCATAACTGACAAGCGGAAGTGTTACACCGGTAGAAGGAATAAACTTCGTTACACCGCCAATATTTAAAAATGTCTGGAATATAAAACATATTGTAAATCCAAATGCTACATTTTTATAAAAAGTATTTCTTATCTTCATTGAGATATTAATAAAATAAATAAAACAACTGATATACATAAGGATCAGACAAAGTGCAAAGATTACGCCGAACTCCTCACAGATTGCTGAAAAAATAAAATCACTGGATGCAACCGGTATCGCAGTCGGTAAACCTTTTCCCAGACCGCGTCCTTCCATTCCACCCGATCCAATAGCAAATAACGACTGACAAATCTGATAACCTGCATCATTAATATAAGAAAATGGATCTAACCATGCATTGATTCGGGTTGTCACATGACTGAATTTGTTCTTAAATATCATATATCCTACAGTTGCAAGAACCGCCGTGCCGCCAAGTCCTCCAATCAGGATCATCGTCTTCTGTGTTGCAAGATATACCATCATGATAAAGATCATAACAAAGATAGCCGCACCACCAAGATCCTTTT
This sequence comes from Clostridium sp. BIOML-A1, assembly GCF_009874105.1. Lineage (NCBI taxonomy): Bacteria > Bacillati > Bacillota > Clostridia > Eubacteriales > Clostridiaceae > Clostridium > Clostridium sp. BIOML-A1. The sequence continues at coordinate 155,963 of NZ_WWTL01000002.1, forward strand.
CTGCAACAAGCACCAGCATAAATAATCCGGATACAACCGTGACCTTTATCAAATCCTTAAAACTCCTCGCTTTATTAAGCGCACTTGCAAGGAAAAATACAAATATTATTTTAACAAATTCCATCGGCTGCAAAGAGATCGATCCTATCTGGATCCAGTTCGTAGAACCATATTTGGATACTCCAAGAAACGGAATAAAGACCGTACTTAGGAAACCGATTCCTAATACTGCATAAAAAATATCCCAGTTCTTAAGATTCTTGCATTTGACAATAACAAGCGGAATAAATGCAGTAATAACTAATGTGATTGTAGCGAAAGCAAACTGCTTTTTTGCCAGATCAAAATCCAGTCTGGTCAGCATAACATATCCGATCAAAAGTAAAAATGACATGTTATTTGTGATCAATCTGGATGATTTCTTATATATTCCGTGATAAGACACCATATATACAATGGATACGATCATCTGTAACAGATAAAAAATAATAATACTGACTGTTTTATATTTTAAAAACAGGGTCAGATAACACAGAAAATGTATGATAAATACATAGAAAATCTGTACATTAAGTGCATGATTTTTTTTATCTTCTCTTACAGGCTTCAAGACCGTAAAACATTTAACTGTATATAAAAGCATAAAAAATATAATCAAATATTTTGAAATTTCAGTAATTATTGTTGCCATTATTCAATACCCTTTATATAATGTCCTCTTGTATAATCTAACTCATCCGATTCTATATCAGTTTCACCGGTCTGAATCTTTTCCAATCGATCCATGACCTTTTTCGTCTGATCTACGGATTCAATCGTAAAATCAATCAAATATTCATTGGTTATATCAGTATTTCTGTTATTTGTCAACTGCTTCACATTATCTGTCGGTACGCCGTTATAGATAATTGAATAACAATCTCTGCAATTATTTACACTGAAAAAGCGATTACCCTTTTCATCCCGGAACGAAAAGCGCTTGCTTCTGTTATAACCGCAGCCATCCAGATAATTATTGATAAAACACTGTGCCGTGATCATTACCGGCTGATATCCGTATAACCGTTCTACCGTACCGGTACAAAGACTTTCTAATTCATGATGAGTCAGTTCCACCGAGCCCACGAATATTACATTATCAAATGTATCCTTATAGAAGCGAATTGCTTCATCATTATAAGCATACAGGAAAGAATCTAACAGAACAGTTCCCTTATATCCGTATTCTTTAAGAAGCCCCAGTTCATCTATATTTTTTACATAGATTCCATCTGTCATTCCGGCCAGAAAATAAAGATCCTTCATGTTATGCTTTTTGTTTTCACGTAAGATATCAGGAAACGCCACATAAATTTTCTTCTCACTGTTCATCTTCCCGACTTCTGCTTCACGTATTATATTATAATCGATAATGATATGACGTACAAATTCATAATTATTAACAATTTGAAATTGTTCCATTGTTTTTACAGACACATAGCAACCTGCAGCTCTTTTAAGATCGGTTTTCATCTCATTTTTTCGCTTGATATCTTCCCGACTGTTATATAGTGGTTTCATCTCATCTGATACCCTTCGTCTATATCGTCCGATCAGCGCCTGCTCCAACCGGCGAACAGCTTCCCGCCTTAATACATTCAGACTTCCAAGAGATATAAAGATATTCTCATCGCATTCTGATTCCAGATAAAAGTTAAAACCGGTTCCTCCTGTTTTTGACAGCTTATCTATGATCTGCGTCACCTCAACCGGACGTTTTGCAGCCTGTGATACACATTCTCCTTTAACTTTTACCGAGATATCGTCCACACCTGAAAACAGCTCCAAAGTGATCGGCTCTCCGATTTTTGCTGTTACCTTTCCATAAATATCCGTCTGTTTTTCTTTCTGTATAAAACGTACACCGATATCTTCGATCAGCGCATTGTTTCTTGTCCGGTATACATGCATATCTTTTCGAATCTGCCGGAGATTATTTGCATTCAGTCGAATCTTCTGTCCTGCCTGTGCAGTTACATTGGATGTCAGTTCAATATTCTGTTCTGTACCGGTACGGATCTCCAAGACATCTTTTGCCTGAATTCCACGTTCCAGACGAATATAAACAAATGGTGCTTCCACCGCTTCTACTTTACCGATTAAAGTTCCGGTATGATTCGGGCGCTTGTTCGCAAGCATTTCTTTTCCGTTCTTCATATAATAATAACCGGACGAAAAACCGCCCCGGTTATAGATATCCATTAGCCTGTCTGTATGATATGCGATCCGCTTCTCATTCAAATGTCCGTTTATACATTCATCTGTAATCTCTGAATATGCATAAACCGCTGCAGCCACATATTCTGGTTTCTTCATTCTGCCTTCAATCTTAAAAGAGTCAATACCCGCCTCAATCAGCTGTGGCAAGCTTGCAAGTGTACACATGTCCTTCATGCTGAGTGCATATTCATGATTAAATTGTTTGCTGTTATAAGCCTTTCTGCAAGGTTGTGCGCAACGTCCACGATTGCCGCTTCTGCCACCTGCAAAACTGCTCATCAGGCATTTTCCGGAATAACAAAAGCACATCGCCCCATGTACAAAGGTCTCTATCTCGATATCAACTGCTTCTTTTATAGATTTTATTTCATTTAATGATAATTCCCTTGCAGGAACAAATCTTGTCAGCCCAAGATTTTTAAGAAATTCTGCCCCATAGGTGCTGCATACACTCATCTGTGTACTTCCATGTAATGGCAGATCCGGATATGCCTGTGAAAGACTTCTTATAACGCCGACATCCTGTACAATAATCCCATCTACACCTTCCCTGTAAAAAGGCTCAAGGTAAGGAATCAGTTTCTTCATTTCACTATTTTTGAGCAAAGTATTAACTGCCATATATAACTTCACATTATGAATATGGCAGTAATCAATTGCTTCCAGTAATTCTGTTGTATCAAAGTTTCCGGCAAATGCACGGGCGCTGAACATATCGCCTCCGGCATAGCATGCATCAGCGCCTGCACTTACCGCAGCTTTCAGCGCATCCATAGAGCCTGCCGGAGCTAAAATCTCAGGTCTATTTAACATTATTTTCTGCTTCCAACTTTATTATTTCTCTCTGCAGAGCATTGACTTTTTCTTTATATTCATCAATCATTTTCTGTGCAGATTCATATTTGATCTGTGTCTCGATCACTTCATGTCTGAGGTCATAAATCTGTTTGTCCTTATCGTCATCCTCCGTCAGCATCTGATTCACCTGAAGCTTCGCTTTGAAATAATCATCTGCGATATTAAGTGCAAGTAATACACTCTGATATTCCGCATTAAAACGGCGATAACTTTCGGAAGACTGACACTCCTGAATCTTACCATTGATATAAGACGCTACATTCTGGAGATATTCTTCACTTTCAAATCCGCTCAATGTATACACTTTATTGTTAATAACCACCGGGATATCATTTTTCTGTGACATAACTCTCCTCCTTTATATATTCATTTTATTTCTTTTATATTTGTTATATCCGTGCATATCATGCAGGTATTTATTTTTCGTTATTCTACTAATATATTTCCTATTCGATAAATGCATCCAGTCCGAAATGCTTATAACACCGCTCGGTCACAACCCGACCTCTTGGAGTCCGGTTAATAAAACCGTTTTTAATAAGATATGGTTCATATACATCTTCTATCGTTCCGGAATCTTCGCCGATGGCTGCAGCCAGAGTATCAAGTCCTACCGGTCCGCCTCCAAACTTTTCTATCATTGTCATCAAGATATTCCGGTCTGTATTATCAAGCCCCATAGAATCAACCTCAAGCTTATCGAGTGCAGTCTTTGCGACCTCATAATCGATACAGCCATTGTGGCACACCTGAGCAAAATCCCGACATCTCTTTAACAGACGGTTGGCAAGTCTTGGGGTTCCTCTGGAACGCTTTGCAATCTCAAGGGCTCCTGCATCATCTGTTTCTACACCAAGCACATCTCCGGAACGAATTACAATCTGCTTCAATTCCTCCGGTGAATAGAACTCCAATCGATCTACCATTCCAAAACGATCACGAAGCGGTGCTGTAAGCATACCGGCTCTTGTCGTTGCACCGATCAATGTGAATTTGGGAAGATCCAGACGGATCGATCTTGCTCCTGCTCCTTTACCGATCACAACATCGATCGCAAAATCTTCCATTGCAGGATATAAGACTTCCTCTACCTGACTGTTTAATCTGTGAATCTCATCAATAAATAATATATCATTTTCTGAGAGATTATTTAAAATAGCCGCAAGTTCACCCGGCTTCTCGATTGCCGGTCCGGATGTGATCTTGATATTGACACCCATCTCATTTGCGACAATAGATGCTAGTGTCGTTTTACCAAGTCCCGGCGGACCATATAAAAGCAAATGATCTAAGGGTTCATTTCTTCTCTTTGCCGCCTCTATAAAAATCTTCAGATTCTCTTTTACTTTATTCTGTCCAATATATTCATCCAGATACTTTGGTCTCAGACTGTATTCGCTATTTAATTCTTCTATATCTGCTTCTGTTGAAATAATTCTGCCCACTATGTCCACCTGTATCCGTTTTTATATTAATTTCTTCAATGCTGCCTTTAATATAGCTTCTGTGTCCATCTGTCCGATATCGCCGATCTTTTTTACGGCAAGTGCTGCTTCCGAATTCGAATAGCCAAGATTTACAAGTGCAAGTATCGCATCCCTTGCTGCATTTACATCCTGTGTATTCTGTGCGATCGACTGCTCATAGGCTGCATCCATCATATCTTCCATCTTTAACTTATCTTTTAATTCCAGTATGATCCTTGATGCACCCTTGGTGCCGACACCATTTGCTTTTGATATCGTCTTTGCATCCTCTGAGATCACCGCGAGCTGAAGCTCCTGGATCGTAAGAGCTGTAAGGATCGCCATAGCGACCTTCGGGCCTACCCCGCTGATTCCGATCAGAATACGGAATACAGATAATTCCTCTTCTGAATGAAACCCATATAATGTCAATTCATCTTCTCTTATATACATATGTGTGTATACTTTAATCTGCGTTCCATATGCCGGAATGCGCTCAAGGAACTTACCGGATACGAAGATCCGATACCCCATTCCGTGGTTATCGATTACTATATAATTCTCTCCTGCACTAACAAGTGCTCCTGCAATATATGCTATCATAATGATATGTCTCCGAATTTTACTATGCCAAGTATAACACAGTTTTCTCGTTATGGAAATATCTGATTGATTTTTTGACCGCAGAGGCATATCATGAAATTATTCGATTGATTTTTTACATATAAGGATGTATTTTAAATTACTACTATAAAACTAATTTAATTTTCAATCTAAATTACATGATATATTTTACATTTGAGGTTAAACACTATGATTCAATATAGCTATACCATGCCGCTTTCTTCGGTTAACCTGAACTGGATGAAAGAAACGTCGGATCAATATCTGTTCTTCGACATCGAGACAACCGGATTAAGTGCTGCCCGATCAGATCTCTATCTGATCGGATATGGAACGATTTTAAATAATGAACAGCTTCGCATCACTTTATTATTCAATGATGATGGCTGTTCCGAACCAAAGATACTCGCTGTATTTAAAGATATATTGTCTGACTACAAATATCTTGTTACATATAACGGTGACACCTTCGATCTTCCATATATAAAGGAAAAATACAGACAGTTCCGGCAAGAGATATCCTTCGATTCAATTATCAGTATTGATGTATACCGTAAAATAAGAAAATATAAAAAGCTGCTCCGGATGGATTCAATGAAACAATCCGCCCTGGAATCTGTTATGGGAATAGAACGGGACGAATTTCACTCAGGTGGCCTTCTGATCGATACATATCATGACTACCTAAGTACAAAGGATACGCAACTACTGGATATGCTTCTGTCTCATAATAAGGATGATATCTATGGCTTGTTTTATGTATCAGGTGCACTTACCCTTACTTCTTTCTTTGATGGCGACTTTGAGATATCGGAAACCACCTGCACCGATACACAGTTTATGATCTGTATGCAGACAAGAAAACTTGCGATTCCATTTGATACCAACTGCAATGATATACATATTTCAGGCAAAGATGAAATCGTGACGATCAATATTCCGGCTATCCATGATACACTGAAATATTTTTATAAGGACTATAAGAATTATTTCTATCTGCCATTAGAACAGACTGCCATCCACAAGGATGTTGCCTGTTATGTAGAAAACGCCTATAAAGAAAAAGCCCGCCCGGAAACTGCGTACACAACAAAGTCAAGTGTATTCATCCGACAGAACAAATTTAAAATGCCTCATATATTCAAATACGAACATACCGATAAAGACGGATACATCGAACTGGATGATGCTTTCATCAATGACAGGATACAGTTAAAAGAATATCTCCTCAATATTTTAAAGCAGATCAAATAGTTCCGGGACATACTGCAAAAGCGGAAATTGCAAGAATGCGGAATAAGAGCAAGGTTATAGGCAAAATATAATATACATAAAACAGTAAAATACCCACTGATGAAATTTCAACAGTGGGTATTTTTACATTTTATAAGAAATAATCTTTGATTATTCTTCTACAGGAGCTTCTTCAACTTCCTCTGTTTCCTCCGGAGCCGGAAGTAATGCCTTTACGCTCAGGCTGATCTTCTTCTCTTCCGGTTTGAAATCAACAACCTTAGCTTCGATCTCATCACCAATCTTATATACATCTTCCGGTTTTGCAACATGATCATATGAAATCTGTGAAACATGAAGTAATGCGTCAACGCCTGGCTCTAATTCAACGAATGCACCAAAGTCAGTCATACGTGCGATCTTACCTGTTACAACTGTTCCAACAGCATATTTCTCTTCTGCATTTAACCATGGATTTGTCTCATCAAACTTTAAGCTTAACGCAATCTTGTCACCATTGATGTCCTTAATGAATGCCTTAACAGTGTCACCAACCTTGAACATCTTCTTAGGGCTTTCTACTCTGCCCCATGACATCTCTGAAATATGAAGAAGTCCATCAGCACCACCGAGGTCAATGAATGCACCGAAATCTGTTACATTCTTTACTGTACCTTCTACTGTCATGCCAACTTCAATCTTTTCGAATAATTCTTTTGCAGCTGCAGCTTTTCTCTCAACGATGAGTTTCTTTCTGTTACCAATGATTCTTCTCTTCTTAGGATTGAACTCTGTAAGCTGGAATTCGATATCCTGGTCTAAGTACTTATCAAGGTTCTTTTCATATAAGTCAGATACAAGACTTGCTGGAATGAAAATTCTTGTCTCTTCGTAAAGAACATTTAAACCACCATTTACAACCTGAACAACCTTACCTGTAAGGATATCACCATTATTAAATGCTTCTTCTAATTTCTCGTTTACTTTCTCTGCTGCAACTCTCTTGTATGAAAGAGCAACCTGTCCTTCGCCATCATTTGTCTTGATAACCTTAACAGTGATTGGATCCCCAACTTTTACCAACTCTGTTAAATCAGCGTTTGGAGTATTTGTATATTCATTTCTGGTAATGATACCATCTGACTTATACTTGATATCAACTACGATCTCATCCGGCTTAACACCGATAATTGTTCCATCGATAATCTCTCCCTGTCTGATTGACGCCTTGCTTTCATCATTTTCTAACATCTGTTCAAAACTTAACTCTGCCATGCTACTATGAACCTCCTTAATAATATAATTTGGGGTAGATGCCCCCGCAGTAATACCTACCCTACTAACGGATTCAAAAGTAGTCAAATCCAAATCAACGAGTGTCTGTATATAGTAAGTATTCTCACATTCTTGTTTACTAATATCATATAGCTTCTGAGTATTAGAACTATTTCGACCACCTATAACGATCATGGCATCTACAGTCTTTGCAATGTTCCTTGCTTCCGTCTGTCGAACTGCCGTTGCATTACAGATTGTCTCATGAACAAACACATTATACAATTTTTTTCGAATAATATCAACAATATCTTTAAATTTATTCTTATTAAAGGTGGTCTGTGATACTAAACTAAAGTTAATTTGCTCAAAATTCGGCTCATTTTCTATATTTTTCACCAAATCTTCTGTCTCTGAAACGCTCTGTACCGTATATGCTTTCGTCTCACACCAGCCAATAATACCCTCGACTTCCGGATGATCCCTGTTACCAACTATGATAATACGGTTTCCTTTTTTGCTCTCATCCTGTGCGATCGTATGGATTTTTTTTACAAACGGGCAGGTCGCATCTACCACGTTGACATGTCTGGCTTCCAACTGATCCATAACATCTTTCGATACTCCATGTGACCGGATAATAACCGTTGCATCTTTCTGCTGATCAAGTTCGGCAAGATCATCGATCACCAATATTCCTTTTTTTCTCAGGTCTTCGATCACTTCTTCATTATGAATGATCGGACCATAAGTATATACATGCTGTTTCCCTGCTTCTTTATACGCTGTATCAACGGCTCGCTGTACACCAAAACAGAATCCTGCCGACTTTGCTAATATAATTTCCATATTTTGTCCATACTCCGGTTTTATTTTTCTGCAATGCTGATGATCTTAGCTACAACCTCATCGATACTCATATCTGAACTGTCAAGATATACAGCATCCTCTGCCTGCTTCAGTGGTGCAATCGGACGTTCCATGTCTTGTTTGTCCCTTGTGATAATGTCTGTTTCGATTTTATTGATATCCGGTGTTTCTCCCTTGGCTGTCAGTTCATCATATCTTCTCTTTGCACGAACTGCGGAAGAAGCGGTCAGATAGATTTTTACTTCTGCATTTGGAAGAATGTTTGTACCGATATCTCGTCCATCCATAACGACATCATTTTCTCTTGCAAGCTTTCTCTGAAGATCTAACAGCTTTTCTCTTACACATGGGATTGCAGATGATCTGGATGCCATGTTACCCACCTCTTCTTTTCTGAGACTTCCGGTTACATTCTCGCCATTCAGATATACCTGCTGTGCATGATCTTCATAACAGATTGTGATCTCGATCCCTGCGATCTCTTCGGCCACTGCATCTGCATCCGTTACATCTGTCTTTGCATTCAATAATGCAAGTGCAACTGCACGATACATTGCTCCGGTATCTACATAGATATATCCGAGTTTTCCTGCTACCAATTTTGCTATTGTACTTTTTCCTGCTCCTGCAGGTCCGTCAATTGCTATATTCATTTTTTCTCTCCTTTTATCCATTTACTTTAGTTACTACCTTCTGAACATGCAAGTCCCGCCAGATATCCGGTTGACCATGCGATCTGCAGATTAAATCCACCTGTCAGTGCATCTACATCCAAAACCTCGCCTGCAAAATACAGATGATCTACAAGTTTTGATTGCATTGTTGACGGAACAACCTCCTTTACGTTGACGCCGCCTTTTGTAATGATTGCCTCTTCAAAACCGCGAAGTCCCCGGAACGAAAGTGTAAACTGTTTGAGTACGGTTACTAAATTCTTTCGTTCTTCCTTTGTGATTGAATTCACCTTCTTATACGGATCGATTCCTGAACGTTTTATGACTACATCGATCAGTTTGACCGGAAGCAGATCACCAAGTGAATTATGAAAATCTTTATTAGCATATTTGCTAAAATCCCGAAGGATACGATCATCCAGCATTTCTTCTGTCATCGCAGGCTTCAGATCGATATACATGCTTAAATCCTTATCCAGATATTTATGAAGATATGCCGATGCCTTTATTACCAGAGGACCGCTGATGCCAAAATGTGTAAACAACAGCTCTCCCTGTTCTTCAAACAGACACTTCTTTCCACATTTAATCACAAGCTCTACATTTTTTAACGATAGTCCCATAAGTTCTTTGCAGAATTCATCCTTTAATTCAAATGGAACAAGTGATGGTAAAAGCTCTTTGATCGTGTGCCCTGCGCTCTCGGCAAACCGATATCCGTCTCCGGTTGATCCGGTAAGCGGATACGATATCCCGCCGGTTGTTATGACGACTGCATCTCCATACACATCTTTCTTTCCATGTGCCGTCTTGATCTGTACGCCTTTTACTACCTGATCTTCTATAATAAGCTTCTGAACTTCCGTCTGTAGTTCTACCATGATCTCCTGATTTCGGTTTAATTTCGTTTTTAATACTCCGATCACGTCAGATGAATGATCGCTGACCGGAAATACACGATCTCCGCGTTCTACCTTTGTCTTTAGTCCAAGTTTCTCAAAGAAATCAATCGTCATCTGATTATCAAAGGTATAAAACGGACTGTACATGAATTTACTGTTTGTTGTCACCGACTGAAAAAAGCGGTCTGCATCCCCTGCATTTGTCAGGTTGCATCTCCCCTTACCTGTAATGAATAACTTCTTTCCAAGGCGATCATTCTTTTCAAATAATACAACCTCGCAGCCATTTTCCGCAGCTGTGATCGCAGCCATCATGCCGGCCGCACCACCACCGACTACTATTATTTTTTTCATTGCATCATCCTCTTTAAACCTTCATTCGATATAGTCACTAACAGTCTGTAGCTTTCTTTTAACTGTAGCTCCGGGGTGATATGGTCAATCGAACGTCCGTCTTCCTTTACCAGAATGATATTCATATTATAACTTCTTCTGAAATCAAGTTCTTTTAATGTCTTGCCGACCCATTCCGGTCGAACCGAGATCTCTGCTACATTGATGTTATCCGAAATCTCAAAGAATTCCAGAAAATTGCTACATAAGAGCTTTTTTGCAACATTAATTCCGGCATCCTTTTCCGGATAGATAACTTTATCCGCTCCGATCTTGGACAGGATCTTTGCTGCTTCATCGTTATTCGATTTAGCAAGAATATATGGAACACCCAGTTCTTTTGCTGTTATGATCGTCATTGCACTGGCTTCCAGATTATCACCCATTGCAACTACAACACCATCCATATTCTCAAGTCCTGCTTCTTTCAGACTCTCTGTCTCGCATACATTGATCGTCACCGCACAGGTAACCTGTGATGAAATCCGCTTCACACATTCAGGATTACTGTCGATCGCCAGAACCTGCGCACCGGATTCCATCAAAGTGAGGGCAACATTTGTTCCAAATCGCCCAAGCCCTACTACCGCAAATGATTTTTTCATACTTTCCTCCTTATCCAACGATCACATCTTCTTCCGGATAATGAAGAAGCCGATGTTTTCCGTTCTGTGTATTAAATGCTACCACCATAGATATCGGTCCAACTCGTCCGATATACATACAGATCATAATGATGATCTGTCCTGCCGTATTCAAAACAGGCGTCAGATTTCTGGATAATCCAACTGTACAGACAGCACTTGCAACCTCAAACAAGGCATCCAGCAGATTCACATCATTGGTCGCCATCAATAATATCGTCATTATAAATATTGTACTCATACTTAAGAATACAATTGCAACTGCTTTTTTTACAACGGATACCGGAATATTTCTCTTGAAGACCTCCGTATCCTCATGATTTCTGATCATGGCAGCAAATGTAAAGAAAATAACTGCAATGGTTACGGTCTTCATTCCTCCAGCTGTTCCAACCGGCGAACCGCCGATCATCATAAGTAACGCCCCGAAGAAAGCCGTTACCGGTCGAAGTGCTGCCTGTGGTACAGCCGCAAATCCTGCCGTACGAAGTGTTACCGACTGAAAAAAAGCATTTAATATCCGGTCTTTTTCGGATAAATTACCAAGAGTGTCCGGATTAGAGCGTTCAAGGAAATAGATAACAACTGTACCACCGATCAATAACAGCAATGTCATAAAAATTGCGATCTTCGTCTGTAAATGAACACCATTCCATGCCGACCGGATACTGCATTTCTTTGTACGGATTCTTCGAAACGCTTCAACCGTATCCCACCATACAATAAATCCGATTCCACCCATAATGATCAGAAAAGAAGTATTCAGCATCATCAAAAGATTGGAATGGTAAGGAATCAAACTGTCCGCACCCATAATGTCGAGACCGGCATTACAAAATGCTGAAACGGCATGAAATACTGAAAACCAGATTCCCTTTAATAATCCGTATTCTCTGCAATAATAAAAACTGTAAATAAATGCTCCAATTCCTTCGATCAGAAACGTTCCCTTTATTACTTTTATCGTAAACTTCAAAAGTCCTTGCTTACTGTTCAGATTAAATGCATCCTGCAACAGCATTGTACTTTTCAAGGTTATCTTCATTCTGAATAACAACATAAACAGTGTGATGATCGAAACGATTCCGAGTCCGCCGATCTGGATCAAAATTAATATCACACCTTTACCAAACAAACTCCAATAGGAAAATGTATCAACGACTACCAGACCTGTCACACATACGGATGTCGTCGATGTAAACGCAGCCGTCAGGAGATCTGTCCATGTTCCGTTTGCAGATGCAATCGGCAATGATAATAATATCGTTCCTACAATAACTGTGATAAGAAAGCCCAATGCTATAATTCTTGTTGTTGTAAGATAATTTCGGTTCACATATTTCTTCTTATTCATGATATACCCATAGACCTCTACTCAATGCAATCCCCCTGTCTCCGCCTTATCCGACAGATAACAAAATTCATGATATAAACATGGGAAGATACAGACCGGATACCACCAGTCTGCTCTTCCCATAGTATACCTGCATATGCCATTTTTCAAACGACATAACACTTTATAATCTTATACCGGATATGCCTTATCCTCTTTGTTTACAAGTGTTGCATCAACCTTTGTCTTCTTTGCTTCTCTTAACTTGAAGAAATCAACAGCAACCTGTGGGAACAATGCATATGTTAATACATCTTCATCCTGTTCCTTGTACTGAATCATTTCCTTCTCGATCTTACCAAGCTCGTTTTCAAGAAGATCAGCAGGACGACATGTGATAGGCTCCTGATCACCGATTACTTTCTTTCTAACTTCCGGATCAACAGGCTTTACAGACTGACCATACTCGCCGGCAACCAGTGCTTTTGCCTCTTTTGTACACATCTTGTATCTCTCGCCTGTAACAACATTTAATACAGCCTGAGTACCAACGATCTGGCTGGATGGAGTAACAAGAGGTGGTTCACCGAAGTCTTTACGAACTCTAGGGACTTCTTCCAGAACCTGTTCGAACTTATCTTCTGCGTTCATTTCCTTTAACTGTGATACAAGGTTTGATAACATACCACCCGGTACCTGATATAATAATGTCTTAACATTAACACCAAGAACCTTTGGATTCAGAAGGCCGGACTTAATCCACTCTTCTCTTAATGGTCTGAAGTAATCAGCGATCTCTGCGAGAAGGTTCTGATCAAATCCAGGATCATATGGTGTGCCTTCAAATGTCTTAGCCATAACTTCTGTTGCAGGCTGGCTTGTACCAAGTGCTAATGGTGAAATTGCTGTATCGATGATATCACATCCTGCTTCAACAGCCTTCATATATGTCATGGAAGCAACACCTGATGTATAATGTGTATGAAGCTGGATTGGAAGGGAAGAACCTTCCTTTAATGCCTGAACAAGCTCGGTTGCCTTATACGGAACAAGAAGACCTGCCATATCCTTGATACAGATAGAATCTGCACCCATATCCTCAATTCTCTTAGCCATATCTTTCCAGTAATCAAGTGTATAAGCATCACCTAATGTATAGGAAAGTGCAACCTGTGCATGACCTTTTTCCTTATTACATGCCTTAACAGCAGTTTCAAGGTTTCTGATATCATTTAAGCAGTCGAAAATTCTGATAATATCAATACCATTTGCGATTGACTTCTGAACAAAATACTCAACCACATCATCTGCATAATGACGGTAACCAAGAATGTTCTGGCCTCTGAATAACATCTGAAGCTTTGTATTCTTAAAACCATCTCTTAATTTTCTAAGTCTCTCCCATGGATCTTCCTTAAGGAATCTGAGACATGCATCGAATGTAGCACCACCCCAGCACTCAACAGAATGATATCCAACCTTATCCATCTTATCGATGATTGGAAGCATCTGTTCTGTTGTCATACGGGTAGCGATCAGTGACTGATGCGCATCACGTAATACAGTTTCGGTAATCTTAACCGGTTTCTTTTCTGCCATTTCGAACCTCCTGAATATATTCTCATATGATTATGATCATTACTGTACATTAAAGATTGCAAGGAATGTTCCTGCTGCAACTGCTGTACCGATAACACCTGCAACATTTGGTCCCATTGCATTCATCAGAAGGAAGTTCGTAGGATCATACTGGGAACCTACCTTCTGAGAAACTCTGGCTGCCATAGGTACGGCAGATACACCGGCTGAACCGATCAGCGGATTAACCTTACCCTTTGTTACCAGGCACATTAACTTACCAAATAATACACCGGCTGCTGTACCGAATGCAAATGCGATCAGACCAAGTAATACGATCTTTAAAGTACTGATCTTTAAGAAAGCTTCTGCACTTGTACTTGCACCAACAGATGTACCAAGTAAGATAACTACGATATACATCATAGCATTGGATGCTGTCTCTGTAAGCTGTTTTACAACACCACACTCACGGAACAGGTTACCTAACATCAGCATACCAACCAGTGGTGCTGTTGTAGGAAGGATCAGAACAACTACGACTGTAACGATAATTGGGAAAAGGATCTTTTCCAGCTTGGTTACAGGACGAAGCTGTGGCATTCTGACCAGACGCTCTTTCTTTGTTGTAAGTGCTTTCATAATAGGTGGCTGGATGATCGGAACCAGTGACATATAAGAATATGCTGCTACTGCGATTGGTCCAAGTAATGTACCACCCATTCCAAGTTTACCGGCAAGGAAGATAGATGTAGGACCATCTGCACCACCGATAATAGAAATAGCTGCTGCTTCCTTACCATTGAATCCCATCAGGAAAGCAAGGAAATATGCGCCGTAGATACCGAACTGTGCTGCAGCTCCAAGAAGAAAGCTTGCAGGGTTTGCGATCAACGGGCCAAAATCTGTCATGGCACCTACACCCATGAAGATCAGTGAAGGAAGAATACTCCATTCATCCAACATGTAGAAGTAATGTAATAATCCGCCTTCTGCCATTATATCTGGAAACATGTTAACAAGTAACATACCAAATGAGATTGGTACCAGAAGAAGTGGCTCAAAACCAAACTTAATTGCAAGGAACATGAAAACGAACGCTACAAGGATCATAACGTAATTTTTCCAGTCAAGACTTGCAAAACCTGTCTGATTTGCTAAATTTGACAATACGTCAACTATACTACTCATTTAGTCGTTCCTCCTATCAGATTTATACAAGTACAGCATTAGTTCAGAGTTGCTAATGTATCTCCTGCTTCAACAGTTGCACCTGATGCAACGTCGATGCTTGCTACTGTACCATCTTCCGGAGCAACAACTTCGTTTTCCATCTTCATAGCTTCAAGGATCAGAATAACCTGTCCCTTCTTAACTGCATCACCAACATTTGCCTTAACATCAAGGATCTTGCCAGGCATCGGAGAAGCAACCTTAATGGAACCTGCGCCTGCTGACTTAGCTGCCGGTGCTGGTGACGGTGCTGCCGCTGGTGCCGGTGCAGCTACAGGAGCTGCTGCAACTGGTGCTGCTACAGGGGCAACGCCACCTGCTAATTCTTCAACTGAAACATCATATGATGTACCATTTACTGTAATTCTATAATTCTTCATCGATATATCCTCCTATTATTATCTCTTAATACGTCTGATCGGGCGTGTCACAAGCTTATCTTTGCTTGGATACGTTGTATATGCATTCTGTCCTGCTGATGCAGCAGCAACTGCGGCTGTGATAACTGCAACCAGTTCAGAATCATTCATTACGCTTTCACCTGTTTCTGTCTTAACGATGTCAACAATCTGTCCTGCCGGTGCAGATCCTGCATCTTCTTCCTTTGTCTCAGCAACAGGCTCTGCCTTAGCTGCTTCTGCTGCTTTTTTAGCTGCCTTCTTGGCTGCTTTTGCTTCTTTATCAAAGAAGCCGGGAACAAATTTTAACAGATAGATGATAAATGATATAAAGATAAGAACAACGAATACAGTTGCCATACCGATCAGGGTGTTGGTTCCGGCTGCCTTCATCTTATCTTCAAATGTCATGTTTGCTGCAATCTCAACATCAGTTGACTTATATGGATACATGCCCTGTGAAGCAAGGGCTTCATCAGCCTGCTCTTCACTGTAACCATACTGATTCATTAACTGATATCTCTGTAAGTTATATGTTGCACTGTTGTCTACAAATGTTACCTTGATCAACGCTTCTTTTTCTGTACAGTCAGCATAAAGAGTTACAATTACATTTCCTTCTGTCTCTGTAATCTTGTATTCACCTGTAAAATCTTTAAACTCACCGCACTCATCACCGATATTACGGAATGACTTGACTGCTTCTATCTCATTTTCAGAAACCCCTGCATCCTCGCCTGCTTCTATAACATAGTTATAGGTCTCATCTGCGCTTGCATATTTCTGATATGTCTCACAGGCATCTTTTGCTACCTGAGCGATCTCCTGATCGTTATAAGCAAATTTTACTCCGTTATCATCAGAAGCACTACATCCGGCAAACATAAAAGTAACAGCTAACATAGAAACTATTAATAATAATTTTTTCTTCATTTAGTTGTCACTCCTTTTATATAGTACCGTGTTTCTTATAAGGTCTCATTTCTTCCTTTGAAAGGAGCATCTGGATCGCTGCGATCACTCTCTTTCTTGTAGCATCAGGCTCGATGATATCATCGATATATCCTCTGGATGCTGCCGAAGCTGCTCCTGAAAGAGCTGCAACATATTCTGCTTTCTTCTCCTTGATGAATGCAAGCTTGTCGTCTGCTGCTGCAAGTTCATCTTCATACATGATCTTAACTGCCATCTCAGGATCCATAGTACCGATCACTGCATCCGGCCATGCATATACCATATCAGCTCCGATTGCCTTGGAGTTCATAACCGTATATGCTGTTCCATAGGCCTTGTCCATAACAACCGTAACCTTTGGAACTGTTGCATCTGCATATGCATTTGTAAGCTTTGCAAGAGCCTTTGAGATGGTCTTCTCTTCTTCAACTGTTGCAGCAAAACCTGTTACATTTACAAGTGTAAGAACAGGAATGTTAAATGCATCACAGAAATCTACAAATTCTTCTGCTTTATATGCACCCGCTGTTGTGATCGTATCTTCCTGATTACCAACACATCCAACTGTGATACCATCCATACGGATCAGAGCTGTAACAACATCTCCTGCATATTCCTTCTTCATCTCAAGCACAAGAGAATCATCGGCAATATTCTGGATCACTGCTCTTGGATCGTTCTTGTAAGAATCAAGATTTGGGATAATTCTGTTTGGATTGTCATTTGCAGAAGCTTCCTTGTCGTCCAGATTACAGCTTGGAAGAACCTCAACCAATGCACGGATCATACCAAGTAATTCTTCTTCTGTCTCAAATACACCATCTACATTTGCTGTATTCTCACTTACATAATCAGCTGCGGAAGTATCTAACTTTGTAATATTGTTCTCTGCTAAAGCGTTTGGAGAATTTACAAATAACTTTGCACCTTCCTTTGTCATGAAAGTGAAGTCTGATAATGATGGAACAAGGGAAGCACCGCCGCCACATGCACCAAAAACAGCTGTGATCTGAGGAATAACACCTGAAGCCATAACCTGCTTGCCATATACTTCACCAAATGCATTCAGTGCATCTGTAGCTTCCTGAAGTCTGAGTCCTGCACAGTCGATCATACCGATGACAGGTGCACCCATCTTCATAGCCATATCATAAATTTTTGCAATCTTCTTAGCATGCATCTCACCAACAGAACCGCCTAAAACTTTAGCGTCCTGACTGTATACATACACTAAATTGCCATTGATAACACCATATCCGGTGATAACACCATCTTTTGGAGTATCCTTATCCTGAATGTTAAAATCAGTATTTCTTGCTTTCACATAAGCACCGATTTCAACAAAGCTTGCGTCATCAAGCAATGCATTAATTCTATCGCTTGCTGACAGGGTGAGTTTGTTGCTCATTTCTAGTCCTCCATTAAATTTATTTTTAGGAGTTACATAAAAGTAATTCCAAATTTATGCCGATTTTATTGTAAAGCCTTTACGAATTTATTTCAAGTAAAATTATCATTACGACACAGTTTTTTCAGCACTTTTTAACAATCGAACATCCCTGCTATTTTTACTTAAAAAACAAAAGGGGAAAGTGGAAGTAATTGTCAGAAAATACCCCATTTTCCCCATAATTGTCTATTTTGTGGTTAGTTGTTCATAACTATACAGCTTTTAACTTTATATTAATCCTTCAGGACATTTTTGTTTGATACCAGATAATCGATCAGTGAAATGATCGTTAATACAAGTGCAGCGTAGATCAGCACCTGTTCGATTACAAATATCACTTTTCCACCAAGATTACCGATCAGGAAACAAACCATGACCATCTGGACAACAGTCTTTAATTTGCCCCAGATACCAGCCGCAATAACAACACCCTTTTCTGCTGCAATCAGCCGGAATCCGCTAATGATAAATTCTCTCGCAATGATGATAATAACGATCCATGCAGGAATCCGTCCCTGATCGACCAGTGCGATCATTGCAGAACATACCAGAAGCTTGTCTGCTAACGGATCCATGAATTTTCCAAATGTTGTGACCAGATTACATCTTCTTGCGATCTGTCCATCTAATGTATCCGTGATCGCTGCAGCGATAAAGATACCAAGCGCAATCCATTTGGCTGCTGCAAAATCAAGATACATAAACACAACAAAAAATGGAATCATTATAACTCTCAATATTGTTAATTTGTTTGGTAAATTCATTCTATCATCTCCCCTGTCAGATCATATTCATTTGCATCTGTGATCCGAACCTGTACAAAGGTGCCGGACATCAGCTCATACGGTGCATCAACAAATACCATACCATCTACATCGGGCGCATCCCGATAAGTTCTTCCGACATATACATCGTCTTCTGCAACATAGCCTTCGATCAGTACTGTAAGACTCTTGCCAAGCAGCTCCTGATTCTTGTCGTATGATACTTCCTGCTGCAATGCCATTATATCATCCCGCCATTTTTCTGCAACCTCATTTTCAATCTGATTAGGAAATGATGCTGCCGGAGTCCCTTCCTCCGGTGAATATGTAAACACACCCAGGCGGTCAAATTCCGACTCATTCACAAACTCCATAAGCGCTTCATGATCCGCTTCTGTTTCACCGGGAAATCCTGCGATCAGCGTTGTACGGATCGCAATATCAGGAATCCGCATACGAAGCTTTGCGATCAATTCCACAATATTCTTTTTACAGGTACGTCTTCCCATGCGTCGCAATACAGGATCTTCTGAATGTTGGATCGGTATATCGAGATAATGACAGACCTTTTCTTCCTCTGCGATCGTATCGATCAGCTCGTCTGTGATCTCCTCCGGATAGCAGTACATCAAACGTATCCACTGGATTTCCTCGATCTTGCAGAGTTCATGTAATAATTTTGAAAGTGTCTTTTCACCATACAAATCCACTCCATAGAGTGTTGTTTCCTGTGCAACAAGGATCAGTTCTTTTACTCCCTGTGCAGCAAGCTCTTTTGCAGATGCCAGAAGCTGTTCCATCGGAATACTTCTGTATTTTCCTCTGATATATGGGATTGCACAGTAAGTACACATTTTTCCGCACCCCTCTGCGATCTTCAGATATGCCATAGAAGCTCCGGTCGTAACGATACGTCCGCCAACTGTCTCCGGCATATAATTAATATCCGTAACAAAGGAATGTTTCTCCTCAGAACTGATCGCATCTACGATCGCGTCATAATTTGCAGCTCCGACGATCGTATCGATCTCCGGCAGTTCTGCAAGGATATCATCTTTATATCGCTGTGACAGGCAGCCGGTAACGATCAGCTTCTTTAATGATCCTGTCTTCTTCAGCTCTCCGTATTCTATTATCGTATTAATACTTTCTTCCTGCGCATCTTTGATAAATGCACAGGTATTGATAACAACTGCCTCTGCCTCATGTTCATCATTTGTGATCTCATGTCCTGCCTTATGCAGAAGTCCGAGCATTACCTCACTGTCCACAAGGTTCTTATCGCAGCCCAATGATACCATCAATACTTTCATATATGTTCTTTCCTCAGGTTATTTTATATTGATCGAATCTACACAGTTATGCATAAGCATTGCGATCGTCATAGGACCAACTCCGCCCGGTACAGGTGTAATTGCTCCTGCAACTTTGCTTGCTGATTCAAAATCAACGTCACCACATAATTTGTTATTCTCGTCTCTGTGTATTCCGACATCGATCACTGTTGCACCCTCTTTGATATAGGATGCATCGATCATCTTCGGTCTGCCGATCGCAACTACAAGAATATCTGCGCGCTTACATACCTCTTTCAGATCCTTTGTCTTTGAATGACAGATCGTAACCGTTCCATTCTCGCGTAATAACAGCATTGCCATAGGCTTGCCTACGATATTGCTTCTGCCAATCACAACACATTCTTTTCCTGCGATCTCGATTCCGGAACGCTTTAAGAGCTGGATCACACCAGCCGGTGTGCAGGATACAAATCCAGGCTGACCGATACTTAATGCTCCGACGCTCATCGGATGGAAGCCATCAACATCCTTTAATGGTGAGATTGCTTTGATGATCTTGTCCTCATCGATATGTTTTGGAACCGGAAGCTGTACCAGAATTCCATTTACAGCATCGTCCTTATTCAATTTATCGATCAGCTCTAACAGTTCTTTCTCCGTTGTCTCTTCCGGAAGCTCATAAGACAAAGAATCAATACCGATATAAGCACATGCCTTTTTCTTATTGCCGACATATACGGAAGATGCCGGATCATTCCCTACCTGAATAACTGCCAGACAAATCTTTATACCTTTTGCCGAAAGCTCTGCTACCTGTTCCTTTAATTCATCTTTTATCTGTTTTGATATTGCTTTTCCATCAATCAGTTGAACCATATTCAATTTATTCCTCCTTAGAATAATCCGCAGATTACACCGTCATCATTTACACTGATATTTTCAGCGGCCGGTACCTTAGGCAGACCAGGCATTGTCATGATTGTTCCTGTGATTGCAACCACAAAGCCGGCACCTGCACTGACATATACTTCACGGATATTAATATCAAATCCTTCCGGTCTTCCAAGCTTCTTCGGATCATCCGAAAGTGAATACTGATTCTTTGCCATACATACAGGGAAGTTTCCAAATCCCATTTCTTCAATCTTAGCGATCGCACGATCTGCTTCCGGACTGTATGTTACATTTGCTGCACCATAAATCTCTGTTGCAATGCATGAGATCTTTTCTTTAATTGACAACTCATCTTTATATAAAACTTTAAAATCACTCTTTTTGTTCTCAAGTGTATTTAATACTGCATTTGCAAGCTCGATACCGCCTTCGCCGCCTTTTTCCCATACATTTGCAAGAGCGAAATCACAGTTTCTGTCCTTACAGAATTTCTCCACAAACGCAAGTTCCGCATCTGTGTCTGTGATGAAACGGTTTAAAGTAACGACAACAGGAACCTGATACTTCTGAAGATTCTCGATGTGCTTTTCAAGGTTTACGATACCTTTCTTTAATGCTTCCAGATTCTCCTGACCAAGCTCTGTCTTCGGTACACCGCCGTTGTACTTCAATGCCTTTACGGTCGCAACCAGAACAACTGCATCCGGCTTCAGTCCGTTCATACGGCACTTGATATCAAAGAACTTCTCTGCACCAAGATCTGCTCCGAATCCAGCCTCTGTAATTACATAGTCTGCCAGCTTTAATGCTGTCTTTGTTGCGATTACACTGTTACAGCCATGTGCGATATTTGCAAATGGTCCACCATGCACAAGTGCAGGTGTATGCTCCAACGTCTGGATCATATTCGGCTTGATCGCATCCTTTAATAATGCAGCCATAGCACCAACCGCTTTCAGATCCTTTGCTGTTACAGGCTCGTTCTGATAATTATAAGCAACAATGATCCTGCCAAGTCTCTCTTTCAGATCATTGAAATCCGCTGCAAGACAGAGGATTGCCATGATCTCTGATGCAACCGTGATCACGAAGCCATCTTCTCTCGGTACACCATCTACACGCTTTCCAAGTCCGATCACGGTATGACGAAGCGCACGGTCATTCATATCCATACATCTTTTAAATACAATACGGTTCACATCAATGCCGAGTGCATTTCCCTGATGAATATGGTTATCCATCATTGCTGCAAGCAGATTGTTTGCAGATGTGATCGCATGGAAATCACCCGTAAAATGAAGATTCAGATCCTCCATCGGAACTACCTGTGCATATCCGCCGCCGGCAGCACCGCCCTTGATACCAAAGCAAGGACCAAGTGATGGTTCACGAAGTGCGATAACCGCTTTCTTGTTCAGCCTTCCCATAGCTTCACCAAGTCCGACTGTGATCGTTGTTTTTCCTTCTCCTGCCGGAGTCGGATTGATCGCTGTAACTAAGATCAGCTTACCATTCTCATTTTTCTGTACGGAAGCGATCAGCTCATCTGACAATTTTGCTTTATATTTGCCATACATCTCGATATCATCTTCTTTGATGTCAAGCTTTGCCGCAACCTCCTTTATATTCTTCATCTCTGCCTGCTGTGCAATTTCGATGTCGTTTAACATTTAATATGTCCTCCCTGAGTGTAATTTTATCCTATATCAGGTAAAATCTGCCTATGCACGCTATATCCCTTCACCGGCATTTTCCCTGTATAAATATCATTTGAATCTGTATTATAGATTATTATCTATATATTCGTCAAATTCTTCCTGCGTCATAAGTATCTTTCTTGCCTTTGTGCCCTCCTCCGGACCTACAACCCCGGCACCTGCAAGCTGATCCATGATACGTGCCGCACGGTTAAAGCCAATCTTAAACGCGCGCTGCAGCATTCCGATCGAGGCCTTTTCTTTATCAATGATAAAGCGTCCGGCTTCTACAAAATAATCATCCTTATCACTTCCACCGCTCATACCGGGTGCACCGGCCGCTCCGGTCTGTGTAATAGACTTAGATATATCATCATCATAAGTTCCGACACCGTTCTGTTTCTTCAGA
Organism: Clostridium sp. BIOML-A1; assembly: GCF_009874105.1. NCBI lineage: Bacteria > Bacillati > Bacillota > Clostridia > Eubacteriales > Clostridiaceae > Clostridium > Clostridium sp. BIOML-A1. The sequence goes on from NZ_WWTL01000002.1 coordinate 179,169, forward strand.
TACTCCACAACGGCTGACACTTCTTCATCCGAAACAAAAGCTCCCTGCACACGAACCGGTTTTGGATAACCGGTCGGATAGAATAACATATCACCCTTACCAAGAAGTTTCTCTGCACCATTCATATCTAAGATGGTTCTGGAATCTACACCGGATGATACAGCAAATGCAATTCTCGATGGAACATTTGCCTTGATCAGACCGGTAATAACATCTACCGATGGACGCTGAGTTGCTATAACCAGATGGATACCTGCCGCTCTGGCAAGCTGTGACAGACGGACAATCGCATCTTCCACTTCTCCGTGAGCAACCATCATCAGATCGGCAAGCTCGTCCACGATCACAACGATCGTCGGCATCTTCTTTAGCTTCTCATCATCTACTGATCCGGAAGCAAGTGCCTGTTCTACTTTGTCATTATATCCCTGTATATTTCTGACTCCACATTCTGCAAACATCTGATATCTTCTGGTCATTTCCTCTACTGCCCAGTTAAGTGCGCCAGATGCCTTCTTCGGATCGGTTACAACCGGGATCAGCAGATGCGGGATGCCATTATAACAGGCAAGCTCAACCATCTTCGGATCGATCATGATCAGTTTTACTTCTTCCGGTTTTGCCTTATATAAGATACTCATGATCAGCGTATTGATACAGACCGATTTACCGGAACCTGTCGCACCGGCGATCAAAAGGTGCGGCATCTTGGCTATATCCGTAACGATAACCTGTCCACTGATATCTTTACCGACTGCAAACGCGATCTTAGATTTGGAATTCTTGAAATTATCCGATTCCACCAGTTCACGGAATGCAACGATTGAATTTTCTTTGTTTGGCACTTCGATTCCGATTGCTGCCTTACCGGGGATCGGGGCTTCGATACGAATATCCGCGGCTGCAAGATTTAACTTAATATCATCGGCAAGACCAAGGATCTTACTGACCTTCACGCCCTGCTCCGGCTGCATCTCAAACCGGGTAACCGCCGGTCCGCAGCTATAATTTGTGATCGTAACATTAACACCGAAGTTTTCCAATGTATTCTTCAGCTTGATCGCTGTAGAGCGTACCTGTGCATCCCGGTTCGCATTGTGATTCTTCGGCGGCTGTGCCAGAAGATTGGGTCCCGGAAATTTATACTTTGCTCCCTCTTTATAGTTCTTCTGTCCGGGCTTGTCTGCCGCCGGTGCAGGCTTCTTCACCGTCTGAGAGTTCTCTGCCTTTCCTGTCACACTGGAAAATGCAGAATCCATATCCGGATCATAATCATCCGGTATCACACTGACAACCTCCGGATGCTCATTTCCATTGATCGCACCGGAAAGAACATCTTCCTCATCATCAAATTCAGCATCAAAGATGTCTTTTGTCTGCTGAACAGGAATCTCCTGTGTATCACCCATAGGAACTGCCGACGAAACACCGGCTGCCGTTTCCACAGAAGCAGGCTCTGATTTTCTCCTGCTCTTTGTAACCGACGTTTTCTTCGAAAACGATACCGGTATCTGTTCTTCTCTTTCATCATGAAGTACAATCTTCTCTACATCATTATTGAATGTAAGGAAATCGTCATCCGGTACATTTATTTCATGGATCTCATCCTCATTCTCAAAGAAGTCTTTCGCTTTACCCTTATGCTTTTCATCGCTTTCATAGACTTTCAGATTCTCAAGCCTTACCTGATTATTTGCAGACTTTTTCTTATTCTTCTTGACCGGTCTGTGTTCCTGCTCCGGTTCTTCATACTCTTCTTCCCTGTAAAAACTATTGATCAGATTCTTAAAGGTATCAATCACAGAGATTCCTGTGATCAAAACAAACATAACAAGCGCACCAAGTATAATTACCAATGTTACACCCACAATACCGATCGTATTCCGGAAGATAAAGAACAGACCGCCACAGATAATTCCACCGCCCATATGCTCCTTATATCCATCCAGATATAACTGTTTTACCGATAAATAATCAGTTGTGAAGATCATCTGGCTGATCATCGATATGATCATCAGAACCACACCGATATAGATTACTTCATTTCTGACCTTTTTATTGCCCAAATTGGAAATAACAAATGCCGATGATATAAAAAGATACACCGGGAATATGTACTCAGCAAATCCGATCACCCCAAACAGAAACCCGGATATTGCATCGCCGACCTTTCCACATTTGCCAAAGTTAGCGATCATCAAAAATATGGAAAAAGCAAGAATGACTAAAAGGATTACTTCCAGACGTACTTCCCTGTTATCTTCTTCTATCTGCTGTTCCATCTGCTTTTTTGATGTATTGGGGTTTGATACTGTATTTGACTTTTTAGCTGTACTATTTTTCTTTCCCGTCCCGTTTTTCTTTCTGGTTTCAGCCATTTTCTTCTCCCACTTACTTACTTAAATTAACGTACAAAATAATAAACAACAGATATCACACCTGCGCATAAACAATAGATGGAATATCCTTTGAATTTATTGTTCTTTACTGATTTCAGCATCACTTTGATACAAAGGAAGCCTACAACGCCCGCAACGATCATACCGCTCACATAATTCAGGATCTCTGACCCGGTAAGACTTGCTCCTGCCAGATCCGGAATCTGAAGAATACATGCTCCAAGGATTGTCGGAATCGACATGATGAATGAATATTTTACTGCAAATTCTCTGTTGAATCCACATGCCAGACCTGCTGTAATCGTAGAACCCGATCTGGAAATACCGGGAAGAGTTGCAATACCCTGCGCCAGACCGATAAATAACGAATTCTTATATGTAGCCTCTGCAGGTCCTTTATTACCCTTCTGAACACGATCAGCAATAAATAAGATCACAGATGTGATACAGAGACAAAATCCCGGAACTAATAAAGTATTTCCGGCATTTTCAATCTTGCTCTCAAACGGAAGTGCGATCACCATAGTTACAAGTGTTGATAAAATAACAAGCATTACAAATTTACGGTATTCCGTTTCAATGATCTTACGATATGGTTTCTTCTCCTTGGAAAACAGATTTGCAAAAAATCTCCCTACATTGCAGCAGGCAAGACCGATAATAGTAAATCCTTCTACAATCAGTTCAACAATATCCTTCCAATACACAATAAAAATGGCAACCAACGTACCAAAATGAAGCAGAATATCAAACATGATACCTGTATCTGTATTTACATGAAACATGTTCTTAAAAATTGCGAGATGTCCTGAGCTGCTGACGGGAAGGAACTCGGTTGCTCCCTGAATGATTCCCATAATGATTGATTCTAATAGTGACATAATTGCTCCGATCTGCTGTATGAACCAGCACTGTTTTATTATTTTTCTCTATCTATACCGTTTTTCTATGTACTGGCCAAAAGCCGTAAAAAAACGAACCATCAGCCTATTTTACTATCATTCCATCAATTTATCAAGTCATAGAGTATGTTTAATGCATCCGATATTCCTCCTATCCGGTCAATAATGCCGCATTTGACTGCTTCTTTTCCGACGAGAACCGAACCGATATCTTTGGATAATTCCTGTGTATTGAACATGATCGATCTTAATGAGTCTTCATCGATCTTGGAATGGCAGGACGTAAACTGTATGATTCGATCCTGCATCCGTTCGATATATTCGTAATTTTGTCTCACACCTAATACGGTATCGGACACTCTGAGAGGATGTACGACCATTGTTGCTGTCGGTACAATAAATGATACATCACCCGATACCGCAAGCGGCACACCGATCGAATGACTTCCTCCAAGCACCAGTGTAACAACCGGTTTGCTGATCGATGCCAGCATCTCTGCTATTGCAAGACCAGCTTCTACATCCCCGCCTACTGTATTTAATAATACGAGTACACCTTTGATGCTCTCATCATCCTGAACAACCGCAAGCTCCGGCAATACATGCTCATATTTTGTAGTCTTGGTATCAGATGGCAGACTGACATGCCCCTCAATCTCCCCGATGATATCAAGTAACAATATATTATATTTTTCTTTGTTTCCGTTTATGATGATCTGACCATTTTCTACAATAAGTTCCTGTCTTTTTAATTCCTGATCCATATAAACGACTTCCTTTCTTATAGTCAGAAATGTTCCACCTGTATAAATACGAATATCATTTTTGTTTTTCCATTCAACCACAACTTTTTTTGCAAAAAATAACAGGCAGGAAGATTTTTTCATTTCTTCCTGCCTATTGTTTGATACTTTATATGAAATTATTCATAAATTACATAACGAGTGTAATCTCATTTACATCATCCAGTTCATCAAACCGAATGTAGTTATCTTCCATTACCTTTCCATTTACAGTCATGCTCTGGCAGCCACTTTCATGTCCATCCGGATTTGTAACATGAATATTTAACTTCTTACCACGATAGTTCTTTGTGATATCGAACTCTTTCCAGTCAGATGGTACTGCAGGCGCGATCTTAATTCCATAGAAATCAGGACGCATACCCATGATACCTTCAACACATCCAACCATACAGGTAGATGCTGTTCCTGTCAGCCAGTGAACATGGGAACGGCCTTCATAAGGACTTCCAACTGACTCCGTGAACTGACCATGGCAGTAAGGCTCTAACTTACGAACCTCGGCCTTATCATTCATAGATGCCGGTGAACTCTCGTCAAAGTATTCAAATGCACGATTACCATGTCCCATCAATGCTTCAGCAAGGATGATCCAACCCTGTGGCTGTGAAAAGATACCTGCATTCTCCTTTGTTCCTGCATTGAACAGAAGCATTAACGCTCCGTCAAACGCATGCTCCTTATATGGCGGGAACATCAGTCTGACACCATATGGTGTATTTAATTCTCTGTGAACAGATTCCAATGCAAGCTCGCTCTGTTCTCTGGTAGCAAGGCCACTGATAACTGCCCATGACTGAGGGTTCAGCCACATGCTTGCTTCAGGATCATTCTTGGAACCGATCACCATACCGCCCTCTTTATATCCACGGATATAACGGTCATCCTCCCAGCACTTCTCCTGAATGGTGTTACCCATCTTATACTGGATCTCATTGATATAGTCAATATAATCTGCATCATCTTTTAACTCTGCAAAATACTTAATTACAGTCATTGCATAATAAAGCTGCATTGCTACAAATGTAGACTCTCCACGCTTGCCAAGTCTTAAGCAGTCGTTCCAATCCGCATGAAGTCCTGCAGGCATTCCATTGTCACCCAGACGATTCATAGAGAAGTCGATTGCTCTCTTCAAATGCTCGTATACGGTTCCTTCATCCTTATTTGCAAATGGGATAACCTCATCTATAAAACCGATATTACCTGACTCTGCGATATATTTGTAAATGGTCGGGAATAACCATAATGCATCATCTGCACGATATGCAGGATGTCCGGTCTCTTTTACATAAGATGGATCATCTGGTGTATCCTCATGACCAGGGTTGTGTGTGTACTTAACCAGCGGAAGTCCGCCACCATTATCTACCTGAGCGGATAACATGAAACGAATCTTTTCCAGTGCCATTTCCGGTGCAAGATGGATGATACCCTGAATATCCTGTACGGTATCTCTGTAGCCATAACCGTTTCTCAGGCCACAGTATGTAAAGGATGCAGCTCTTGACCAGATAAAGGTCATAAAGCACTGATAAGAATTCCATGTATTGATCATGTTGTTAAATGACTCGCTCGGTGTCTTAACCTGGAAGTTATCTAACTTGCCATGCCAGTAATCGATCAGCTCCTGAAGCTCTGCAGCGCAGGTCTTCTCATCTTCATAGGCTTTCATGATCTCATTTGCTGTAGCTTCATCCTTCATGCCAAGAATAAATGAAAATGTCTTTGATTCGCCCGGCTCAAGTGTGATCTTTGTCTGAAGTGCACCACAGGAATTCTCGTTATAATTTAATTTATTACCACAGTCACCATTGATAACAGCAACCGGATCAGCATATGTGTGATACATACCAAGGAATTCTTCTTTATCTCCACAGTAAGAAGCAACTTCACTGCCTGCAAGTCCGAAGAAACGCTTGTTTACAGCATTTCCATCCACTGAATCATTCACTACATTCTCATTGATCACCTGAAGGATTTTCTGATCTCTGTAGTAGGTTCTTGAAATAAATAATGTATACTGTAAGTTTACCTGATCCTGCTCATAGTTGCAGTCGTTTGTAAATTCACAGAAACCGATCGCAGACAGATGTCTGGTCTTATCGGATTTGTTTGTAAGAGTTACATTCCATACCTCATGTGTCTTATCCAGCGGTACATAATAAAGTACCTCAGAATGGATACCGGAATAATCTGCCATGATATTGGTATAAGCAGTTCCGTGATGACACTCGCTCTTATACTCATCCAGGCTCTTGCCTACCGGCTGCCAGGATGCTGACCAGAAATCTGAAGTATCGTCATCCCTTAAGTATACATATCTTCCAGGTTGATCAAAGCTGTTGAAGATGTAACGGATGATTCTTCCGTTTGCACCGCTCTTTTCAAAGCTGTAACCGCCTGCATTATTAGAGATGATCGCACCATAGGCAGGCGAACCAAGGTAGTTCGCCCAAGGTGCAGGAGTATCCGGTCTGTCTATTACATATTCTTTTCTGGTTTCATCAAAATGTCCGTATTTCACACACATACCCTCCCGTATAATTTTTGTATTTATTTATTCTCAACATCCTTTAAGCTGAGACTGATACGTCCAGCTCTTTCATCGATCTTGATAACCTTAACAACAACATCGTCGCCTACATTTACAACGTCTTCTACCTTTGCAACTCTCTTGTCAGAAAGCTTTGAAATGTGGATCAGACCATCTTTGTTTGGTGCAAGTGAAACGATCGCACCACAGTCAAGGATCTTAACAACCTTACCCTTGTAGTCATCACCAACAACAAGCGGCTCAACGATCATCTTGATCATGTTCATAGCCTTGTCCATGCTCTCCTGCTCAACACCGCATACAGATACATTGCCGTCATCATCGATATCGATCTTAACGCCTGTCTCCTCGATAATCGTATTGATCGTCTTTCCTCTCTGACCGATTACTTCACCGATCTTATCAGGATCGATCTTGATCTGAACGATCTTTGGAGCAAATTCATTAACATGTGTTCTTGGTGCAGGAATTGCACTGCTCATAACGCCATCCATAATGAATAATCTTGCTTCTCTTGTTCTTGCGATAGCTTCTTCTACAATCGGTCTTGTCAGTCCGTGGATCTTGATATCCATCTGGATTGCTGTGATACCCTTATAAGTACCTGTTACCTTGAAGTCCATATCTCCGAAGAAATCTTCCAGACCCTGAATATCTGTTAATACTACATAATCATCATCTGTATCGCCTGTAACCAGACCACAGGAAATACCTGCAACCATTGACTTTAATGGTACACCGGCAGCCATCAGTGACATACAGGATGCACAGGTAGATGCCATGGAAGTAGAACCATTTGACTCAAATGTCTCAGATACGGCACGGATCGCATATGGGAACTCTTCTATAGATGGTAATACAGGAAGTAATGCACGCTCAGCAAGTGCACCATGTCCGATCTCACGACGTCCCGGTCCTCTGGATACCTTTGTCTCACCTACAGAATATGATGGGAAATTATAATGATGCATATATCTCTTAGATACTACATTCTCATCTAAGCCATCGATCTTCTGGATCTCTGATAATGGAGCCAGAGTTACGATATCGCAGATCTGTGTCTGTCCACGAGTGAACATTGCAGAACCATGTACTCTAGGGATGATATCAACCTCTGCAGCAAGTGGTCTGATCTGGTTGATCGCACGTCCATCCGGTCTCTTACGATCTTTTAAGATCATCTTTCTTACTGTCTTCTTCTGATACTGATATAATGCTTCAGGAATCAGAGCAAGCCATTCTTCATTGTCAGCAAATGCTTCTTCGAATTTCTCTCTGATCTGTCTGATATTTTCTTCTCTTACCTGCTTCTCGTCTGTAAATACAGCAACTTCCATCTCAGCAGGAGTTACGATCTCTTTCATAGCTGCAAATAATTCTTCCGGAATTGCACAGCTTACATAATCATGCTTTGGCTTACCAACTTCTTCTACCATCTTGTTGATGAATTCAATGATAGAAAGGTTTACATCATGTGCCTTGTAGATTGCTTCGATCATCTTGTCCTCAGGGATCTCATTTGCACCAGCCTCGATCATGATAACCTTTGTGCTTGTAGATGCAACTGTAAGCTTCAGATCACCCTCGTCCCACTGTTTCTGGGATGGGTTAATGATGAATTCTCCATCGATCATACCAACCTGTGTCATTGCACATGGTCCGCAGAATGGAACATCTGAAATAGCTGTTGCAATTGCAGAACCAAGCATGGCAACCAGCTCCGGTCTGCACTCAGGGTCAACAGATGTAACAAGGTTGTTTAATGTAACATCATTTCTGTAATCCTTAGGGAATAACGGACGCATCGGACGGTCGATAACACGAGATGTAAGTACTGCATTCTCAGATGCTTTTCCCTCTCTCTTGTTGAATCCGCCTGGGATCTTTCCTACTGCATACATCTTCTCTTCATATTCAACGCTTAATGGGAAGAAGTCGATTCCGTCTCTTGGTTTCTCGGATGCAGTAATTGTTGATAATACAGTTGTATCACCATAATGCATAAATGCGGCGCCGTTTGCCTGTGCTGCTACTCTGCCGATATCAACACGAAGTGTCTTGCCAGCAATGTCCATAGAATAAGTCTTGAATTCTTTGCTCATTTTCTTTTCTCCTGTTTTTCTGTTATTAACCGCAGCAGGCTCGAAACAACTACAAGACGCACCTTATAGATACAGCTTGTAGAAGTCTCGAATTGCCATGCCGCAATCTCTTAAAGTTTAGCATACTCATATGTCAAATACAAGATTGAATCAAAAAAAAACAGGTCAAAAAAAAACAGGTCATCCCAACATACATCGGAACAACCTGTCTTTCTTATCTGTGATGCAGAAATTATTTTCTTAAGCCAAGGCTCTCGATCAGCTTTCTGTAACGCTCAATGTCTTTGCTCTTTAAGTAAGCAAGCATGTTTCTTCTCTGACCAACCATCTTTAACAGACCACGATTTGAGTGGTGATCCTTAGGATTAGCCTTGAAGTGCTGGTTTAAGTCATTGATTCTTGCTGTAAGAAGTGCGATCTGTACTTCTGCTGAACCTGTGTCATTTGTATCCTTGCCGTACTTAGCAACGATTTCCTGTTTCTGCTCTTTTGTTATCATAATAACAATCCTCCATAATATTATACTTGGCCTGAACTGGGTAAAAGGACGGAGACTCCTTAAACTAAGTACAGGCTGACCTTTGTCAGACTACCACACTTTCAAAGGTGTGTCAACTTTAAAATCAAGGTTTTCTGTGTTTTTCACTGCACAAAACGTATTTTTTGTTTTTCAACTACTATATAATAAGCATTTTCTGTTGCTTTTTGTTTTTCAACTACTATATAATAGCATCGTGATGGTATGAAGAGCAATATAAATATACTGTTCTTCCGGCATCTGACACAGATACATCAAATGCAACATGCTGTCTGTGTTTATTCTATCTGAAGGAGATTACATATTATGTCAGGTTCAACATTTGGAAATAAATTCAAGATCACAACATGGGGCGAATCACATGGAAAAGCACTCGGTGTTGTCGTTGACGGCTGTCCTGCCGGTCTTCCACTTACCGAGGATGATATTCAGGTATACTTAAACCGCAGACGTCCGGGCTTCTCCCAGTTCTCAACGCCAAGGAAGGAATCCGATCAGGTAGAGATCCTTTCCGGCGTATTTGAGGGAAAGACCACCGGCACTCCGATCTCACTGATGGTGCGGAACACCTCCCAGCGTTCCGGTGATTACGGCGATATCGCTACCTACTATCGTCCGGGACATGCTGATTATACCTTCGATCAAAAATATGGTTTTCGCGATTACCGTGGTGGCGGCCGTTCCTCCGGCAGAGAAACAATCGGCAGAGTTGCCGCCGGTGCGATCGCTGCAAAGATCTTAAAGACATTAAATATCTCATTTACAACCTATGTATCATCGATTGGTGATATCGTATCCGACCCTGCCGACTTTGATGCAGACTATATTACAAAGAACGAACTGAACATGCCGGATGCCAAAAGCTGCGAAGCTGCATCTGCATATCTTTCCGATATCATGGCACAAAATGACTCAATCGGTTCTACTGTCAAATGTATCGTATCCGGTGTTCCGGCCGGTCTGGGTGATCCGGTCTTTGATAAATTAGATGCCAATCTCGCCAAAGCCCTTATGTCGATCGGTGCTGTGAAAGCAGTTGAGATCGGTGATGGCGTCATGGTATCTGAAAATACCGGCTCTTATGATAATGACGGTTTCCATATCGAAGATGGTGTTGTAAATAAGAACTCGAATCATGCCGGTGGAATCCTTGGGGGAATCAGCGATGGTTCTGATCTGTTGCTCACCTGCCATTTCAAGGCAACGCCATCGATCGCCAGCACACAGAAAACGATCAACAAATCCGGTGAAAATATCGATGTATCGATCCGTGGCAGACATGACCCGATCATCGGTCCCCGCGCTGTAGTCGTTGTAGAATCCATGGCTGCGATCACGATCGTGAATGCGCTGTTTGACAACATGTCCGCAAGAATGGACAGGCTGGTGGAGTTTTATAAATAGTGGAGGGCTTTCCTCTACAGCATGGGATTCCCTACATACAACCAAACTGCCCTATACAGATAACTTGTTGCGATTTCTATTCGATGCATATGCCTGATTCGTAATACTCCTGTGTTAACTCACCTACGGATCAAACAAGCATTTGTATTTACTGGCAATATACATCGAAAAACGAAATCTTCACAATGTTATTCTATATAGGGCAGTTGTATTTTGTATATCTGGAATATTATTTTATTTCTACAAATCTTCCATTTCTTGCATCCAGTAGAATAAGCTGATCTGGAACCTGTAACTGCGCATCAATATTTGCCAAAAGCCATACAGGAATATAACAATATCCCTCCTCTGTTTCTTCTAAATAGTATGTTAGTTCTACATGATTAAATGCAATTTGCGAATATGACGCACCATGCTTTTTGATGTATTCCGGCAAGCCATTTTTCAAGGCTTCCATAATCTCATCCCACGTTAAAAGCTGTTCCACTTTTTTCGCTTTTTCATCCTGTTTCACCGGCATTACACAACCAATGCCAACCACACCTTTCGAAGATATTACAATGCGTAATATTGAACCATTTGTCATAATGCTTGATTGGCTGTCATTTCTGTTGTCATATTGACCTGCTATACTTTCTACATAATACAAATCTGACACAAAAGGAGTAACTTGTTCAATTTTCGGAAGAAATGTTATAGAATATCCATCACACAAAAGTACTTCTTCCTCTGTTTCACCCTTTATATAGGATACACAAAATGGTTCTACACATCCCGTATCAACAGGCAATGAGACACATGCACCAGCATAGCCCAAAGCGGTATCTATCGCTTCCTCTATTGTTTTACTACATCGATTCCCGGCTGAAAGATCTTCTTCATTTTCACTATAATTCAAAAGATCCGAATACAGCAACTCATTTTCAGACAAGATATCTGTCGGTTGAACAAATCCATATCCGTTATCAATCTCAAAAAATTTCTCCATTGAATTCTCCGGATACAACATTAGTTCAAAGGATTCACAATAGTCTTCGTTTCCATAAAATGTAAGAAGATATTTTTGATCGTTAATCATACCAATGTACTGATCCGCCGAAAAATCAATATTCTTTTCTCTTATCTCCTGTGCAGTTTTTTTCTGTTGCTCTAGCTCCTCAATACTCGCCTGGTAATATTGTTTATAAAAGGTATCCGAAATATTTTGCTTGTTTTTGCAATATTGGATTTGTTCATCACATTCAGATATTAATGGGGTGCCATCATATATATACAGGACTGTTTCGCCAAATATTGCTTCTGAAATCTTCTTTTTGTATGATGCATCCAGTCTCTCTCTGCTGCACTTCATTGTATAAAGTTGTTCTACATCTGGAATACAGACAGACTTATCTGATATCAATATTGCTTGTAAGTCGGCATCTTCTGTTTTCATCTTGCAATCGATGCTTTGCGGTACCTTCATTTTTTTCCCTAATTCACTATTTTGAACTTCTCCCTGTATCGACATTTCCTCCTGATCCAGCACAAACATATCATCACTTTCTTTTTTTTCACAACCTGAAAGCAATATAACAATTCCGCCTATCAATAATAAATATTTTTTAATTCTTTTTTGTATCAGCAACAATCTTTCCATCCTCAATCTGTATTATACGATCAGCATGTTCTGCTATATCCATATCATGTGTTACAATTATCAAGGTCTTTCCCTGCTCATGCAGTCCTTCTAAAAGTTCCATAACCTTAATGCCTGAGTTTTTATCCAGAGAACCTGTCGGTTCATCCGCAAGTACAACAGGAGTATCCATAACCAAAGCTCTGGCAATTGCACACCGCTGTTGTTCCCCACCCGAAAGTTCACTTGGCTTTTTCTTATACAAATCCTGAATTCCAACCTGCATCAATGCGGAAAGAACTTTTTTCTTACGTTCTTTCTTCTCTATTCCCTTTGCCAAAAGCGGTACTTCGACATTTTCATATACACTATACTGATTCAATAGTGCAAATCGTTGGAATACAAAGCTCACATATTCCTTTCGAAACAAATGAAGCGCATGAGAATTCATTTTGCTAACATTCTTTTCATCATACAGATACTGACCATCTGTTGTCTGATCCATCCCACCTATGATATTTAAAAGTGTACTTTTTCCCGATCCGGATGTTCCAATAATTGCAACATATTCTCCATTTTCTATAGTCAGGTCTATCCCATTCAACGCAGGATATTCTGTCCTGCCATTTTTGTATATTTTTTTTGCTTCTTTTAATTGAATCATTTATTTTCCTCCAAGTAATTCCGCCGGAGATATTTTCTTTAACAGAATTGACGGTACAATACAGACCAAAAGAACAAGCAATATCCCTATCATTCCAATCGTCAAGATTAACCGACTGTAAATCGTATTCTTCAACATATAAAATGTCATATTCTCTACCATAATGTTCGCTGCCAGTTTACCGGCTATTACGCACGTCATAATCAGAATTGCAATGATCATTTTTTTTATATTATCGATCAATACCATCTTTATAATATCTCTATGCGATAACCCATAAGCAAGAAGTATCCCAAACTCTCTTCTCTGTGCCAATATCGTGTTAATTTCAAAGCACGACAGAATCAAACACACAATCACAGTGACATACACAAATAACCCAGTCATTTCTTTTCTTTCTGATTCCCTGCTCATATTATCCAGATATTTTTCTACACTATTGATGTAAAATTCTACATCCGGGTTCAAATTTAACGCATCCAGATAACTTTGAACATCATCAAATGAATAACCATCTTTTAATGTAAAAAAACAATTATATGTATTGTCCATTTCTGAATTTAAAATTATCAAAATGCTATAATCAAGTATTTGATAGGGTATCGCATTCTGGTCTTCCGGATACATGTTCATCAGATCATCACTATTTGGAGCTAATACACTGTTCTTCTTCAGAATTCCCTCTACAACATAAACCTCTTCTCCATGTATAAGGCGGGTTCCCGGCTGCACTTTATCTTTATAACGATACCCCAGATAGATTGGAATCGCGTCACCATATAAAGCATAATCAATCTCATAAGGACATCTGCCTTGCAGCAGATCAATTTTCATCATATCCCACGCTCCAGCGTCTAGCCAGGTAGTTTCCAAACTTTTCCCCTGTATTGCATATCCGGGATCATAAACATTCTTTTTTTGTATATCTTGCAGTAATTTCAAGTCTTCATCTCTGTATTCCGATGCATCATATTCGATACGCCAGTCTCCGGATATTGCCAGTGAACCATTTCCCCATCCAGATGAACATGCATCTATGCCACTAAAACTTTTAACAACTTTCAAAAGATTAAAATTTGAATTATACTGAATATCTGAAGGATTCCCTTCAATACTTATGCTTCCTAATGTTTTTATTTCTTTTCGTATAGAACGCTCTACCGACTTCTTCGTATCTGTTTCAAGACTGACAAAATACACCAGAAGTCCAATTATTGTAATTCCAACAATATATAGAATAACATTAAAAAAACTTCGAATTCCTTGTTTCCATTCATTATCCAACGTGATTTTCCATAAATACCTAAGTTTCATTTATAGATCCATAATCCCTTCTGCCAGATTAATCCGACGCAACTTCATAATTATGATGAAAATTGACATATAAACAAGAACAACCGATGTTCCTGCCATAAACGCAACACCTTCATATGAAATACTATACCATACAGAATCTGTCAGCCAGACATTATATACGCTATTTGCAATAAAAACTGCAATAAATGAACAGATAAACATTGGCAGCATCTCCATAAATAATCTTCTTGCGATCATATTGCAGTTGCAACCACAGGCACGATATATTACATAATCTTTATATCTTTTTTTTGTAAACATATCAATCACCTGAATATAAACAACAATACAAAAGAATAACAATAATACATATATTATAATTAACACTTTTATTTTTTCATTCGGTGATGCAATCGAACGATCTATTACTTTTATATCAAATGTTGTATCGGATATTTTTTCAAGTTCCGAAATAAATTCATCTATTTCATTTATATCAAAACTATTTTCTGATCCAATATAAACTCCAAATATTCCCCACTTCATATTAGAAATTGAAAAAATATTATCTATAAAATTCCTGCAGAATTCCTCAAATTGATATTCTGTTTGAGGAAAATAGGCAAAACACACATCTGCCTTATCTGCAACAGGTTCATAAATTCCAACAACTTGATACTCTTCATTATTAATTTTTATGTAATAATATTCTTCTTTTTTCACCATTGTATTTATCATATCCTCAGATACAATTGCAACACGAGCTTTTTTCTCTAAATCGTCCGAACATATTGATCGTCCTTTAGTGATATTAAATGGCAATTCATCCTTCAATGAAAAAACTGCCAGTTCTGACCTTTCCTGAAGCATTCCACTAACCCGAACATTGGCATATGAATACACTGTGAACTTTCTTCCATACATTGCTTTTATAATCATTTTGGCAGTTTCAAGATGTTCCTTCTGTCTATGCTTATCTGGAACATCAATCGACATAGCTTCAAGTTCACCCGCCTGATTATATTCTGCCTTAAGATGATTCATACATACATCACACTTTGTTTCAATTCCCGCCAAATTAGAATAATTGCCATTATATAACCTTCCCTTTAACTCAGCCTGCATTTTATTAATAATATCAAAGCACTGAAAAATAATCACAAACATAAGTGTATATACGATCAAAAACAATCTAAAAAATTCTTTATCTCTTATCTTCATTTTAACTTCCTTTGATAATCTACAACCATTATATGTACATCTTCTTGTATTATATATTAATCGTGTGCATATATTTCTTTAGAATCTGCACCTTTTAATGATATTGTAACAGTAAAAACACTGTACGCATCACTAACAATTTTTGAATCAGAATAGGTTTTATTGCTTTTATCTAAATAACCTGTATCCAATCTTTTTACTTTTACATCTATACCCTGTATTTTACCAGATATCGAACCTGATGTAACTTCAGATGCATTTCCTCCCCCAAATGCTGCAGTCATGATGCATTTATCTTTTTTCTTACTATAATCATACATACGCGCCGATCCTGTTAATGTTGCAACCCCATCAGTTATAGAGTTGCTCGCCGATGTTGCCGAAACAACAAATGAGCTAAATAATGTAATACAACATGCTAATAATATTATATTTCTTTTTATCTTCTTCATTTTTCCTCCCTTTTATGCAATATAATGGTTGCAATTATAGTATTGCATATACGCATTACATATGTCAACATATATTTATATTTTCTAAATATATGTTGACATATAGTATATTAAAATTACAAAAAAAGACCTTGTAGTCGTACATAACTACAAGGTCTTTTTTATCATATCTAAAATACTGTTTTCTTTTTTATTTCTCTTTCTTATCAAGTACCAGATGCGCTGCATACAGTCCCAGTGATACAATGATGCCGCCACCAATAATGTTACCAAGTGTAACCGGCAGCAGGTTGTGAACAAAACCACCAACTGTAAGTGTATCTGAAATCTGTGTGGATGTATATCCATAAAGCTCACAGGCTTTATCTACATATTTGCTGTTGCCTGATGCAATGATTCCTGCCGGAATGTAGTACATATTTGCAACACAGTGTTCGAAACCTGAGATAACGAAGATCAGAATTGGAAAAAATGCTCCAAACAGCTTACCGATCAGATCTTTCGCTGCACTGCTCATCAATACTGCGATACATACCAGAATATTACAAAGGATACCGGAAAAGATTGCTTTGCTGATATCGATATCTGCCTTACCCATGGCAACCTTGATCGTGAATGCACCAAGTGCTCCATCTGAGTAATCATATTGACCGGAAGCATATACACAAGCTGCTGTCAATATAGATCCAAGCATATTGCTGAAATATACAACTACCCAGTTCTTTATCATCTGTAATGCTTTGATCTTATGGTCTGCAAGTGCCATTGTAAGCATACAGTTTCCTGTAAATAACTCACCGCCGGTTACAACTAACATCATAAGACCGATCGGGAAGATCACGCCGGTTAACGTTCTTGCAACACCAACGCCTGTCAGATTATGAGCTGCAAGGTTTGAACCCTCTGCTCCGATCGCAATGAACATACCTGCGAACATACCAAGCAATATCATCTTAAGCAGGCCCATGTTTGCTTTATTGATACCTGCCTTTATATTATTTTCCAGAATCTGTACCGGTGAGTAATAATTGTTCTCCATTTTTTCTTTCTCCTGTCGTCCTTCACTTTTAAACTTTTATCAACCGAAAGGATTATATTCTATTTTACAGACAAGATGCAACTATTTCCATGTACTTTTTTTCGTACAATCCATACTTTACTGCGTATTAACCTTGTATACGGCATAACCGCCCACAAATATGTTTCTGCTATGTACATTCAGCAGCTTATGCTTTGCCCAGCCAATAGCCCGTCGGCTGGCGTTTATCGTTTTCTGCTATATTCATTCCGCTTATGCCCGCGGATGTGCTTTCTGATATTCCTCTTTTAAGCGGCTCTGCTTGCTGTTCAGATAAATCTGTGTCGTTGAGATATCTGCATGTCCCAACATTTCCTGTACAGCCTTTAAATCCGCACCATTATTTACAAGATGTGATGCAAACGAATGACGGATCATATGTGGTGTAATATCCTTATCAATTCCTGCTTTATCAGCATATACCTTGATGATCTTCCAGAAGCCTTGTCTGGTCATCGGTGTTCCCTTGCAGTTTGAGAATAAATATTCTGAATCCTTACACATATCTCCTCGAACATTCGAGATATAATTATCAAGTGCGCGCTGTGCCGAATCTTCGATTGGAATAATTCTCGACTTTCTGAGGTCATGGCATTCAATATACCCCATCTTCAGATTCACATCTGTAATCTTCAATGTAACAAGCTCCGATACACGGATTCCTGTTGCATATAACAGTTCCAGCATTGCACGGTCACGGATCTCCTTCGGAGACTGGTCTCCCGGCTGGTCAAGAAGCCGGTTCACTTCCTCTATCGTTAAGATATCCGGCATTTTCTTTTCAATCTTTGGCGGCTTGATATTAACTGACGGGTCATCCATCAGTATCTTCTCCCGGAAAAGGAATCCGAAAAACGACTTGATCGAGGCTATGCTTCTTGATACAGTTGCCATTGATTTTCCGTTTTTTTCTAAATACAGAACATAAGTGTTGATATTTGTCTCATTTATCGAACGAATATCCTCTGTTCCATTCTCCCGATAGAAATCAGAAAACTTAACCAGATCACGCCGGTAAGAAGCTACTGTATTTTCACTTGATTTCTTAATATTTTTGAGATAATCAACATATTTCTCTATGTAAATTTCCACGCATTTTTCCCCTTATTATGTAGACTAAATATCATTATAAATACAAATTTCTATAAAATCAAACATAATTTTTACAAGTAAAATCAAGGTTTTTCACTATTTTCTGTATTTTTACCAAATCATGTGTCCATCCAGAATTATGTATACCACATGTAGTAAAACTCTTTTCAAAAAAATTTCAGAATTTTTAACTCAAAAATGCAGTTTATTAATACAATTGTAATAATAACTAATCGTTTCACCAGATTTTTTCGCCCTTGCGGCTCACGAATACCACATTTTTCCGACCCATCTACAAGAATCCAACGAATCAATCCCATATAAACCATCACCATTACACAAACTATCATACCATACAGCAGACATCCAAAAAAATATCCGCTATATGCCCGTATGGATACCGTCACTCCGATTATGCATCCCGCCAGACAGGCGAGCGCGGGCATTCTTATTTTTTCAGGAAGAATATATATAAACCAATAGCATAATATAAGCCCCAACCCACGTTTTAACACAAGCATCCCATAAACAGGCAAGCTCCACGCCATCGGTTCACCGGAAATAAATGCTGTCATATCAAATTGCGTATTTATCAGCACAGTTCCAAGGATCAGACCAATAACGTAAACATAGATAAGCAGATTCTTCTTCATTACACCCTCCCCATGCATTCAGGATACTTGTATTTTATATGTCGGAATGAAATATTATATACCCTGTCTGATCTGCTTTTTTAATACATGATTCGCATATGCATAGATTGCTATCAATGTCTTTGAATCGATGATTTTTCCATCTTCAATCATCTGCATTGTATCTTCCAGTGAGTACTTTTCAAGTTTGATAAATTCTTCCCGATCGGGCATCTGTTCCCCATGCGTCAGACCAGTTGCTATATAAACATATGTCATCTCATTGCTGGTTCCTATCGCCAGACATGTTTTTGTCACAAACATAAGCTGTTCTGCTGTATATCCTGTTTCTTCTTTTAATTCGCGTCTGATACACTGTTCCGGCGTTTCCCCTTTATCCATACAACCGGCAGGCACTTCCAATGTCATATCATCCAATGCATTTCTATATTGTCTGACAAATATCAACTGTCCATTCTCATCCACCGGCAGAACACAGCACCCGGGTATATGATCGATAAGATCATATATCACCTTCTGTCCATCCGGCAGGATCAGATAATCATTATATACATCAAATATATGTGCATGATAAGCCAGTTCCTTTTTCTCTCTGATAAATCGTTCTTCCATATTTCTCTCCTTATCTAAACATCTTATCTATAAATAACGTCTCCTGTAAATCTTCCATCCATTTATAAACAATTATATATACTTAACTCTTATTTATAGTTAAATTTTCTTTATAGTTAAATCTTCTTTATAGTTAAAAACAGCCTGTGGAATTTCTTCCACAGGCTGTAAAACTTTTACTTAGCATAATCAACTACGCGAGACTCTCTAATAATATTAACCTTAATCTGACCAGGATACTCAAGCTCATTTTCAATCTGCTTTGCAATATCTCTTGCCAGTAATACCATATCGGAATCATTGACGTGTTCAGGAACAACTATTACTCGAATCTCTCTACCTGCCTGAATAGCATATGTCTTCTCCACGCCCTTGTAGGAATTTGCAATATCCTCAAGTTTCTTAAGACGTGTAGTATAGGTTTCCAGTGTTTCTCGTCTAGCACCCGGTCTTGCAGCTGAAATTGCATCAGCAGCCTGTACAAGACATGCTATCAAAGATTCTGGCTCAACATCACCGTGATGGGCTTCCACTGCATTTACAATAATCGGAGACTCTTTGTACTTTCTACATAAGTCTGCACCAATCTGTACATGGGAACCTTCCATATCATGATCGATTGATTTACCGATATCATGAAGTAATCCGGCACGTTTTGCAACCTTGACATCGACACCTATCTCTCCGGCCAATAAACCACATAAATGTGCTACCTCAATCGAATGCTTTAATGCATTCTGACCGTAGCTTGTTCTAAACTTCATCTTACCAAGAAGTCTTACTAATTCAGGATGAATACCGTGAATACCAACTTCCAGAGTTGCTGCTTCACCTTCTTCACGCATCATGGTTTCAACTTCCTTCTGCGCTTTTTCTACCATTTCTTCGATTCTTGCTGGATGGATTCTTCCATCAACAATCAGCTTCTCAAGTGCAATTCTTGCAACTTCCCTTCTTACCGGGTCGAAGCTG
Source organism: Clostridium sp. BIOML-A1 (assembly GCF_009874105.1). Lineage (NCBI taxonomy): Bacteria > Bacillati > Bacillota > Clostridia > Eubacteriales > Clostridiaceae > Clostridium > Clostridium sp. BIOML-A1. The sequence goes on from NZ_WWTL01000002.1 coordinate 199,532, forward strand.
GAAAGGATAACTGCTTCCGGTGTATCATCAATGATCAAATCTACACCTGTCATTGTTTCGAGTGTACGGATATTACGTCCCTCTCGACCAATGATTCTTCCCTTCATCTCGTCATTTGGCAACTGTACCAGTGAAATTGTTGTCTCAGCAACGTGATCAACTGCACATTTCTGAATTGCAGAAACAACATACTCCTTTGCCTTCTTGTTCGCTTCTTCTTTAGCTCTGGTTTCTAATTCCTTGACCATGACTGCTGTTTCATGTTTTACTTCATCTTCAACAGTCTTTAATAAGTATTCCTTTGCTTGTTCAGAGGTTAAACCTGAAATTCTTTCCAGTTCCTGTAAACGTTTTGCCTGAAGCTCTTCCACTCTTGCTTTCTGCTTTTCGAGCTGACCTTCCTTGGATGCAAGACTTGCTTCCTTTTTCTCGATTGCTTCGGTCTTTCTGTCAATGCTTTCTTCACGTGCAAGAACTCGTTTCTCCATTCTGGAAATTTCACCACGTCTGTCCTTGACTTCTTTTTCAAGATCATTCCGTGTCTTTAAAGCATCTTCCTTAGCTTCGAGTAAGATCTCACGTTTCTTTGCTTCAGCATCTTTCTGAGCTTCATCTATAATTTCTCTTGCTGCAACTTCTGCTTTGCCGATCTTTGCTTCTGCAATATTTTTTCTATATGCAATAGCAATGAACCATGTAGCTACAATACATACAACAAGGATGCAAATATAAATGATTATCCACGCAACATCACTCACAGGAGCACCTCCTTATTAAGTTTTCATTGTACACTTATACAACTATTTTAGTTTAATATTTTTTACTAATTATGTCAAGTGAAAACAAACAAAAACAACAATTTTCTGCCTCATTTTCTGTGCAAATTTTCTTATATAACCGCTGTTTCATCTCTTAAAATATCGTCTACGCAGGTCACAACCAACCTATATGGATATCCTTTTCGAAGCAGATATGCAATAACCTTATCCCTTCTGTCCTTCAATTCTGAAGCCGGACATTTCTTTTGTATCAATCTCATCACTATCTCACGTTCGTCAGGAAGCGGATTTTCTTCAAAGGCTTCCTCAATCCATTCATCCGATATCTTCTTTGCTGATAACGCATATGTGATTTCCCTTCTGCTTTTACGATTAATATGACTTCTGACATATACAGATGCATATCTGGCATCATCTACATATTTATATTTTTTTAATTTCTCAACCGTAGTTTCAATCACTTCGTTATCATAACAAAGCTCTTGTAGCTTCTGCCTGATATCATATTCACATTTTTCTGAATATTTAATCGCCGCAATGGCTTTATCCATTGCTCTCTTAAAGAAATAATCTTTTCGGAACTGTGTAAGCTTCTCCGCATCTGTATTCTCTCCTACAATCAGCTTTAACCGCTTGATATCCGAAGCATACAATGGTCCAAACGCCTCATAATCAAGATACAGACAGAATCTTTTATCGTCAATCCGTTTTAAATCCGTTACCAGCATATATAAACAGCCTTTCTATTTCTCTGTTCCTACTCCTCTGTTCCTTTTTCTTCAGCATCCTCAGATTCAACCAGACCAAGCTTCTCTCGGATCTTCTCATCTATCTCATCACAGATTGCCTGATTCTCTGCCAGAAATGTCTTCGCATTCTCACGTCCCTGTCCGATCTTATCGCCCATGTAAGCATACCATGCACCGGATTTATCAACGATATCATTTGCAACGGCAAGATCCAGTATATCACCTTCTCTGGAAATGCCCTTTCCAAACATGATATCAAATTCTGCCTCTTTAAACGGAGGAGCAACCTTGTTCTTTACTACTTTAACTCTGGTACGGTTACCTACGATCTCTCCACCCATCTTCAGAGTATCGATTCTTCTGACATCCATTCGCACGGATGCGTAGAACTTCAACGCACGTCCACCGGTCGTTACCTCAGGATTACCAAATACAACACCAACCTTTTCACGTAACTGGTTGATAAAGATAACAACACAGTTCGTCTTACTGACAACAGCCGTCAGCTTACGAAGTGCCTGTGACATCAGTCTGGCATGAAGGCCCATGTGTGAATCACCCATCTCTCCATCGATCTCTGCCTTTGGAACAAGAGCCGCTACAGAGTCAACGATAATTACATCTACCGCACCGGAGCGGACCATCGTCTCTGTGATCTCAAGTGCCTGTTCACCACAATCCGGCTGTGATATATATAAATCGTCAATATTAACACCTATATTCTTCGCATATACCGGATCAAGTGCATGTTCAGCATCAATAAATCCGGCAATACCTCCTCTTTTCTGGATCTCGGCAACAATATGCAAAGCAACTGTTGTCTTACCACTGGACTCAGGTCCGAATACTTCTATAATTCTTCCTCTCGGAACTCCACCAAGGCCAAGTGCAATATCAAGGCTTAATGATCCTGTTGGTATTACTTCTATATTCATATTGGCTGAAGAATCTCCTAACTTCATAACAGATCCTTTACCATACTGCTTCTCAATCTGTGCTAATGCAGCATCCAATGCCTTCTTCTTATCATCATCTTTTATCATCTTTCTACCTCCATAAACAAATGTTCGATTCCTGTTATTATACTACTAGCCTTTCTCTTAAATGTCAATCCTGAAAATCGAATTCACTCCTGTTTTTTTCTGCAAGACTTCTTCTTATCTGTCCTGTTTAACAGCTCCCGAAATCTTCTGTTTCATCATACATGAACCCATGTGATAAAAATCGTACATCTTCACGAAAAAAAGGCCAGACTACGCCGACCATGCACATTCCAATTATACCATACTTTACAGAAAATAAAATATAAAATATAATGAAGAAAAAAAGCACTTGCTTGCAAGGGATGCTTTTTTTCGAATGCATTGAATATGCGAAGCATATGAAATAATGAAGAAAAAATCCACTTGCTTGCAAGGGATGTTTTTCTTTGAATGCATTGAATATGCGAAGCATATGAAATAATGAAGAAAAATCCACTTGCTTGCAAGGGATGTTTTTAAAAACACGGAGGTATAATATGTCAACAGCCGGAATCATAGCAGAATACAATCCTTTTCACAACGGCCATCTGTATCAGGCGGAACAGATTCGTTCCACGCTTGGATGCGAGCATATTATCTCTGTTATGAGCGGTGATTATATCCAGCGTGGTCTTCCTGCCGTTTGCAGCAAATATCTGCGTGCGGATATGACTGTTTCAAACGGCATTGATGCTGTATTTGAACTTCCAATGGTCTTTGCGACAGCCAGTGCCGGAGATTTCGCATTTGCCGGAGTCTCCCTGCTTGAAAAACTTCATGCTGTTGATTATCTTGTCTTTGGTGCGGAATGTGATGATGTTGATCTTTTAAATACAATTGCAAATTTTCTTATAGATGAGCCTACCGAATTCTCAGATTTGATCCGGCTGTATCTTTCAGACGGTAACAGTTATCCGGCTGCACGTGCAAAAGCATTTGCCGGCCTTTTACCGGATGCTGTTCCTGTTATTGCTGAACCAAATAATATTCTTGCGATCGAATATCTTGCCGCCTTAAAGAAATTGAATTCATCGATAAAACCATACATCATCAAACGTGAACATGCTGCATATAACAGCACCGATATTAATGGTACGATCTGCTCCGCTTCTGCCATTCGATCTCTTATTCAGGAAACAAATAAAGCTAATATTTCTTCAAATATTACTGATACCATAAAGCAGATCCTGCCGGATGCATCTGCCTCTTTATTTTTGCCTGAATATGGCAAATCACTCCCTGTATTTGAAAATGATCTCTCTGCTTTGTTACAGTACCGGCTGTTGCAGCAAACAACCATGCCGGATACAGCCGATATGACACCTGAGCTTTATAATAAGCTCAAAAAGGCAGATACATGCAGCTGCTATCATGACATCCTTGAATCTGTAAAATCAAAAGAGATCACTCAGACACGTATCAATCGTGCGATCCTGCATTTGCTGCTTGATGTGAAGAAAACAGATATGGAACAGTTCAAGGATAAAGGCTGGAGCTTTTACGGACATATCCTTGCCCTTCGCAGAAACGGTTCATCCGTCTTAAAAGAGATAAAGCAAAATGCCGCCTTTCCTGTTTTTACAAAAACAGCAGACGGCATCAGGCAATTAGATACTGTAGGATATAAAATGCTTTCTTATGATATAACAGCTACAAGAATTTATAATCATACAGTTTATAATAAATTCGGAAATAAGCTTCCGGATGATTTTACTGTACAGATCCCTGTAAGATAAATATTAACGCAAATCTAATCTATACCATATACAGCTGATTTACCGAGTTCCTCCTCAATCCGGATCAGCTGATTGTATTTTGCGGTTCTTTCACTTCTCGCCGGAGCACCGGTTTTTATCTGCCCACAGTTCATGGCTACTGCAAGATCTGCAATAAACGTATCCTCTGTTTCTCCTGAACGATGTGATATCACAGATGAATACCCTGCTTTATGAGCTGTCTCAACTGCATCCATTGCTTCTGTCAGCGTTCCGATCTGGTTTACCTTCACAAGAATTGAATTTGCAATTCCATCTTCAATTCCGTTTAACAAACGCTTTTTATTTGTAACAAACAGATCGTCTCCTACAAGCTGTATCTGTTTTCCAAGTCTGTATGTCAGAACCTTCCATCCGTTCATATCATTTTCATCCAGTCCGTCCTCAATTGAATAAATCGGATATCTGGTAACAAGGTCCTCATAAAATTGTACCATTTCCTCTGAATTTCTTCGGATCTCTTTTCCGGTCATTCTCGACTCTCCCGGGAAGATATACCGGTCAGATGCTACATCATATAATTCAGATGCAGCTGCATCCATTGCTATCTGCACATCCACGCCGGGATTATATCCGGCTTTTGCGATTGCTTCCACAAGAAGATTTAATACATCATATGTCGTTGCCAGATTCGGCGCAAAACCTCCCTCATCCCCGACACCTGTACTTAAATTTCTGATATTTAATTCTATCTTTAATGTATGATAGATCTCACAGGCAATCTCCATTGCTTCCCGAAAGGATTCTGCCCCAACCGGAGCGATCATAAATTCCTGAAAATCTACTGTATTATCGGCATGTCTTCCTCCATTTAATATATTCATCATCGGAACAGGAAGTCTTTTTGCATTAACACCTCCCAAATACCTGTAAAGCGGCATTCCAAGTGCCATCGAAGCCGCCTTTGCGCAGGCCAGAGACACACTGAGCATTGCATTTGCACCATAACGTGTCTTATTGTCCGTTCCATCTGCTTCTATCATGATCCTGTCGATCTCGTTCTGTCTTGAAACATCCATACCGATCAACTTATCTGCAATTCTGTTATTTACATTATTACATGCCCCATATACGCCTTGTCCCATATATCGTTTCTCTCCATCACGGAGTTCATGTGCTTCATACTGTCCGGTTGATGCACCGGATGGAACCATTGCCCGGCCTTTACATCCACATGCCAGTGTAACATCTGTTTCAACTGTCGGATTTCCTCTTGAATCAAGTATTTCTCTTGCTTTAATTTCAATTATTTCCAATCTGTTCATATGATTCTCCATTCTGCCTTTCTATCCGTACAATTATTGGCAATTTTTATTCTTTTATAGTATTCACACTTTTTATCAAAGTATTCATCTTATAACGAATCGGATTTCATATGATGTAAACAGATCGTAGAAACTCTATATGATCTTAATAAAATGTTTTTATCTGACAAAAAACTTTCCTGCAATAAAAAAATACCTGTCGGAGAAATCATCTGTTACCATGATCCTCCGACGGGTATTTTCAATTCATTCTTATTCTGATACATGAATACGAATAATGTAGAATATCAATCATTTTTATTCTTCTGCTTTTACTGTCGGTTCTACATCAGATGTACAATACATACACTTTGTAGCCTTAACATCAATGTCACCATAACAATATGGACATTTTCTTGTTAAAGGTGCCGCAGCTTCCTCTTTCTTACCGAGAGATAACAGCTTTTTTATTCCCTTCATCAGAAGGAAAATGATAAACGCCATGATGATGAAGTTGATCACTGCTGTAATGAAAGAACCATAATCAATATACTGATCTCCCAGCAGATGAATCTTACCCTGTACTTCAGCACCACCGATGCATCCAATGATCGGATTGATAAAACAGTCTGTCAGCGACGTTACCAGTCCTGAAAATGCACCACCGATGATAACGCCGATCGCCATATCCAGAACATTTCCCTTTAATGCAAATTCTTTAAACTCCTGAAAAAATTTCTTCATTTATTTGTACGTTCCTATTTTTTATTTCTTAATAAGCAGTGATTTACCTGTCATTTCCTTTGGCTGTGGAAGCTCCATGATCTCAAGAAGTGTAGGTGCGATATCTGCAAGACATCCACCTTCTCTTAAACCATAGCTCTCATCATAGTTTACAAGTACAAATGGTACCGGGTTTGTTGTATGAGCTGTATGTGGCTCACCGGTCTCATAATTGATCATCTGCTCTGCATTACCGTGATCTGCACAGATAAATAATACACCATCTGCCTTCTTAACTGCTTCTACTGCCTTTCCTACGCAAGCATCAACAGTCTCTACAGCCTTGATCGCTGCCGGAATAACACCTGTATGACCTACCATATCAGGATTTGCAAAGTTAATAATGATCACATCGTATTTATCAGAACCGATAGCATCCACCAGCTTCTCACATACTTCCGGAGCACTCATCTCAGGCTGAAGATCGTAGGTTGCAACAGCAGGGGATTTTACAAGGATTCTGTCTTCACCCTTATTTGGTTCTTCTACACCGCCATTAAAGAAGAAAGTAACATGTGCATACTTCTCTGTCTCTGCAAGACGAACCTGTGTCTTGCCATTTGCTGCAAGATACTCACCAAATGTATTGTCGATTTCTTCTTTCTTAAATGCAACAATCTTGTTTGGTATAGACTCATCATAATCTTTGAAGCATACATATACCAGTGGGAATCTTCCGTTTGGTCTGTTAAAGCCATCAAAATCATCACAGCAGAATGCTCTGGTGATCTCTCTTGCTCTGTCTGGTCTAAAGTTAAAGAAAATAACCGAATCATTTGGCTTTACAAGTGATACCGGCTTACCATTCTCTGTAATAACGGTAGGAAGGATAAACTCATCATATACTTCTTTGTCATAAGATGCCTGTACTGCAGCAACAGGATCTTCTGCCTGTACACCCTCACCTGTTACAAGTGACTTGTACGCAAGTTCAACACGATCCCATCTGTTATCACGATCCATAGCATAATAACGACCGGATAGAGAAGCGACCTTACCTACGCCGATCTTCTTCATCTCTGCAATCAATTCCTCTAAAAATCCTTTTCCTGATGCAGGAGCAGTATCTCTACCATCAAAGAACGGATGAACATATACATTTTCAAAATTCTGTTTCTTACACAACTCAAGGATCGCATACAAATGTGTATTATGGCTGTGTACACCACCACTTGATAATAATCCCCATACATGAAGATCAGAATTGTTCTTCTTGCAGTTCTCGATAGCTTCTAACATTTCTGCATTATCAAAGAATTCACCATCCTGAATGGACTTTGTAATTCTGGTTAATTCCTGATATATAATTCTTCCTGCACCGATATTCATATGACCAACCTCAGAGTTACCCATCTGTCCGTCCGGAAGTCCAACTGCAAGACCGGAAGCAGCCCCCTTTACATAAGGATACTCAGCCTTTAGCTTATCCATAACAGGAGTATTTGCAAGTGCGATCGCATTGCCTTCTGTCTTATCACTAATTCCATAACCATCAAGTACCATTAAAACTACAGGTTTTTTACTCATTGTTATTCTCCTTCTACTTTTTCTTTTTACCAGTATCCGTCGCTTCTATCATCGCTTCATACTGATTTGATATCTCATCTATTCCTCCAATGGCTTTTAACGTGCCATGGTCAAGGATCATTGCCCGATCACAGATTCTTCGAACCTGTGCAAGAGAATGAGAAACAAATAAAACGGTTGTTCCACCCTCCATAAGCTGCATGATCTTAGCCTCACTCTTTTTTCGGAACTTTGCATCTCCTACGGATAACACTTCATCCAGGATTAAAATATCCGGATTCGCAATCGTTGCAATCGAAAATCCAAGTTTGGACTTCATACCGGATGAATAATTCTTGATCGGCACATCGATAAATTTCCCAAGCTCGGAAAATTCTACGATCTCATCATATTTTTCTTCCAGATATCCCTTTGTATATCCAAGAACAGTTCCATATAAAAATATATTTTCTTTACCGGTGTACTGCTGGTCAAAGCCTGCCCCAAGCTCCAACAGAGGCACCACTTTCCCATGACGGATCACTTTACCTTCCGTTGGTTTATAAACGCCGGAAATAACCTTTAACAGCGTACTCTTTCCAGCACCGTTTAATCCAAGGATTCCCATTCGTTCACCCTTGTTCATTGTAAAACTGACATTCCTTAAAGACCAGAATTCATCATAACTGATCTGATGTTTAATAGATTTAATAATATATTCTTTTATATTATCAACCTTTTCACTGCTCAGGTTGAATTTCATACTGACATTATCAACAATAAGTGCTTCTTTACCCATTCCTGTCCCCTTAAATATGAAGAATAAATTTATCCTGTTTCTTATAGAACGTGTATGTTCCGATTATAATAGCAACTATCGAAAAAATAAATGCATACAGCATATAATTCCAATTCAATGGATCACCCATCACACATGCACGGAAATTGTGTATAACACAATATAATGGATTATACTTTAACAGCCAGGAATATCCACTTTTTAACAAACGCGTCGGATAATAGAAAATCGCACATGTATACATAATGATCATTAGAAATACATCCCACAGATATTCCATATCCCGGAAAAATACCGTAACAGTTGCTAGGATCATTCCAACACCGAATGTCATAAGCAGCAGAATCAACAACGGGATAAACATCAGAAGTATCTGCAGCTTCGGCACATGATGACAAAAAACAAATAATGGTATCATTACTAATAATGATATCATAAAAATTATAAAATTAAAAAGAACCGATGACATTGGATACAGATACTTTGGTACATATACCTTTTTAATCATACCGGCATTTGCACGAATTGCCTTGGAACATGCCTTTGTTCCACTGCTAAAAAACGAATACAACAAACGTCCGCTTAAAATATAAAGCGGGAATAACTTATTTTTGTTGTCAAACAATGTTCCGAATACAACAGTTAATACTGCTGTTGTCATCAACGGTTCCAGCAAGGACCATAAAATACCAAGATACGAACGTCTGTATTTTAATTTGATTCCCTTCTTTACCAGTTCAGCAAGCAGATATCTTCTGCTCCAGAATGTCTTTAAATATTCCATATTTACATCCTTTTTCTTTTAATTTGTTCAAAAATCGTTTGAATTATATCACAGTTAAACATAATCGTCAACGAAGTATAGATTGCCGGGATGTACAAAAACCATTGTATGAATCTATTCATTTAGCACGAATTACCAATTAAAATAAAAATACCGCAAAATACACAGTGCACATTTTGTCGTCATCTGGTATTTTACGGTATCTTTATTGCATTAACTTTGTATATTTCAAATATATGAGTTACAAAAATTACTGCAAAATTAATTACTTATTGTAATTTACAATCTTTCCAAAGTCAGCCTTCAGTGAAGCACCACCTACAAGACCACCATCAATATCAGGCTTTGCAAGAAGCTCTGCTGCGTTACCGGCGTTCATAGATCCACCATACTGGATTCTTACAGCTTCTGCTGTGTCTGTATCATATACTTCAGCGATGCAGTCACGGATTGCCTTACATACTTCCTGTGCCTGATCGGATGTAGCTGTCTTGCCTGTTCCGATAGCCCAGATCGGCTCGTAAGCGATTACCATGCTCTTAACCTGATCTGCTGTGATATCTTTCAGATCACTCTTGATCTGAAGGCGGATGAAGTCAAGTGTGATACCCATTTCTCTCTGCTCTAATGACTCACCACAGCAAAGGATAGGTGTAAGGCCTGCTTCAAATGCCTTCTTAACTTTCTTATTTAAGAGACAGTCACACTCTTTGAAGTAGTCACGACGCTCTGAATGTCCGATGATGACATACTTAACACCGGCATCAACTAACATTTCTGCTGAAATCTCACCTGTGTATGCACCCTTTTCTTCGAAGTACATATTCTCAGCACCAACTTCTACATTTGTGCCCTTAACAGCTTCTACTACAGGTACAATATCAATTGCAGGTACGCAGTATACAACATCTACGTCGTCATTTGCAACTAATGGCTTTAACTCTTCACATAATTTTACAGCCTGGCTTGGAGTCATGTTCATCTTCCAGTTACCAGCGATGATTTTCTTTCTTGACATGTCTTTTATCTCCTTGAAAATATTATTTTCATTATCTGCATATTTTTCCATCCGATTCAGATGGAGCATGTACATAATTTATTTGTCGTTTGCAGCAGCAACGCCCGGAAGTTCCTTACCCTCTAAGAATTCAAGGGAAGCTCCACCACCTGTTGAGATGTGGCTCATCTTAGAACCATATCCTAACTGGTTAACAGCAGCAGCAGAATCACCACCACCGATGATAGTTGTAGCATCTGTCTCAGCAAGAGCAGCAGCTACAGCCTTTGTACCGGCAGCAAGTGTAGGATTCTCGAATACACCCATAGGTCCGTTCCATACAACTGTCTTAGCTGTCTTAACAGCATCTGCATATAATTTGATTGTCTTAGGTCCGATATCACAGCCCTCTTTGTCTGCTGACATCTTGTCTGCATCAAAGATCTCTGTCTCAACCGGAGCATCGATCGGATTAGGGAAATCGTCGATCATAACGGAATCAACCGGAAGTAATAACTTCTTACCAAGCTTCTCAGCCTTTTCCATCATTTCCTTACAGTAGTCGATCTTAGACTCGTCAACTAATGATTTACCGATCTCATATCCCTTTGCCTTTAAGAATGTATACGCCATACCACCACCGATGATCAGTGTATCGCACTTCTCAAGTAAGTTAGAGATAACATTTAACTTGTCTGCAACTTTTGCTCCACCAAGGATAGCTACGAATGGTCTTACCGGATTCTCTACCGCATTTCCAAGGAAGTCGATCTCCTTCTGCATTAAGTATCCAACAACTGCTGTATCAACAAGACCTGCAACACCTACATTTGAGCAGTGTGCTCTGTGAGCTGTACCAAATGCATCATTTACAAATACATCACAGATAGAAGCAAGATCCTTAGAGAATGCTTCACCGTTCTTTGTCTCTTCCGGTCTGAAACGTGTGTTCTCAAGTAAGATAACTTCGCCATCTTTCATAGCTGCTACAGCTTCTCTTACCTTTGGTCCAACAACTTCAGGCTCAGCAACAAACTTAACTTCCTGTCCAAGAAGCTCTGAAAGTCTTACCGCAACCGGTGCAAGAGTCTTTGTCTTCTTGTCTTCTTCTGTCTTAACCTTGCCAAGGTGTGAGCAAAGAATAACCTTTCCACCATCAGCAATTAATTTCTTGATTGTAGGAAGTGCTGCTACAAGACGATTCTCGTCTGTGATCTTACCTTCCTTTAATGGTACATTAAAGTCACATCTGCAAAGGACACGCTGTCCCTTTACATTAATATCATCTACTGATTTTTTGTTTAATGACATTACTATTAAACCTCCTGATTTTTATACTTTTATCTTCATATTTGTACAGAGTGCAAATACATCTCCGTAAAAGAAATATAGGGTCCGGTCCATGAAGACCGGACCCCTTGTAAGGTCAAATTAATTACTACAATTTGTCAGTCAATTATGCTAACTCTGCGAAGTACTTAATTGTTCTAACCATCTGGCTTGTGTATGAGTTCTCATTATCATACCATGATACAACCTGAACCTCATATAAGTCATCAGCGATCTTTGATACCATTGTCTGAGTTGAATCAAATAATGAACCATATCTCATACCGATTACATCTGATGAAACGATAGGATCTGTGTTGTAACCGAATGACTCTGATGCAGCAGCCTTCATTGCAGCGTTGATTCCATCAACTGTTACGTCAGCACCCTTAACAACTGCTGTAAGGATTGTTGTTGAACCTGTTGGAACTGGAACTCTCTGAGCTGATCCGATTAACTTACCATTTAACTCTGGGATAACAAGACCGATAGCCTTAGCAGCACCTGTTGAGTTAGGAACGATATTAGCAGCACCTGCTCTTGCTCTTCTTAAGTCGCCCTTTCTGTGTGGTCCGTCAAGAATCATCTGATCGCCTGTGTAAGCGTGGATTGTTGACATGATACCTGACTGGATTGGAGCATAATCATTAAGAGCCTTAGCCATTGGTGCAAGACAGTTTGTTGTACATGAAGCAGCTGAGATGATCTGATCATCTGCTGTTAATGTATCCTGGTTAACTGAGAATACGATAGTCTTAAGATCATTTCCTGCTGGAGCTGAGATAACAACCTTCTTAGCACCTGCATTGATATGAGCCATTGACTTTTCCTTTGAGCAGTAGAAACCAGTACACTCAAGAACTACGTCAACACCGATCTTACCCCAAGGAAGATTGTTTGCATCTGCTTCCTTGTAGATTGTAAGTGTCTTACCATCAACTGTGATTGTGTTAGCCTCATCATCAGCTGAAACTGTATGAAGGTTCTCACCAATCTTACCACAGTAACCACCCTGTGCTGTATCGTACTTGAGAAGATCTGCAAGCATTGAAGGCTTTGTTAAATCGTTGATTGCAACAACTTCATATCCTTCTGCTCCGAACATCTGTCTGAATGCGAGACGACCAATACGTCCAAAACCATTGATTGCTACTTTTACTGCCATTTTTTATTCCTCCTAAGTTTTGAATAATAAAAGTATTTATAATATACTGCAAAGCGCAGTAATTAATCGTGCTATTCACACAACAAAATCATACCTAATTTGTGTGTAAATTTCAAGTCTTTCTCAAAAAAAAATTGTCCAATTCACGCAAAAATAAACAAACACTATATTGCAAAATGTACAAAGAATCAACTTTTTATGATATTTTCATATTTATTGCAACCATTAAACCCGTATTTCGAGATATTTCACACATGATTCTTGTGTTACCAATATATGCTTCTTTTGTATGATTTCTTCTTATCTTCGGCTCTTCTTCACTATTTTTTCAGTCCCTGTAGCTGTGTTTTATTTTCTAACGTGCTATAATAACATTAATTTTCACAACATCTGCAGTCAACAGGAGGTTTTACATATGAAGCTTTGCGATCATCATTTACATTCCGGATTCTCCGATGATTCTGAAACAGGACTTACAGATATTGCTGAACAGGCAATTCATCTTGGTATGTCTGAGATCTGCATTACAGATCATCATGATATTGATTATCCAAAAGACGAGGAAGGCCATACCTTTCTGTTAGATACAGACCGATATATTTCTGCTGTAAGAAAGTTGCAGGAACAGTACAAAGACAAACTTACGATCCACCTCGGCATCGAACTCGGTCTGATGTCTCATATCGCAGACAAGATCATTGCTTACACAGATAAATATCATGATTTTGACTTTATTATAGGGTCCTCTCATCTTGTATATGGCAAAGATCCCTACTATCCCGCTTACTATGAAGGACGTTCGGAAAAAGAAGCACTACTGGAATATTTTGAATCCATTCTTGCAAATGTGCAGACCTTTGATAATTATTCCATATACGGCCATCTGGACTATGCCGTCCGTTATTGTCCATCCGGCGAAGCAGCCTTCCGCTTTTCTGATTATGCAGATGTCTTTGAAGCAATTCTGAAAACAATCATCGAACATGGGAAGGGCATCGAGATCAATACCGGAAGCCTGTATAAAAACATGACTTATGCACATCCTCATCCGTCTATTCTTAAACTCTACAAGGAGTTAGGTGGTGAGATCATCACTGTCGGAAGCGATGCACATATTCCAAAATACATTGGCTATGACTTTGAAACCTATGCCAGAGACATTCTGACCGCCACAGGTTTCCGCTATTACTGCACCTTTAAGCAGATGAAGCCTGTATTCCATAAATTATAAAGTGACGCTGGTGTGGATGCTATTACAAAAAATCTTGCTGTTCTACCACATATTCACTATTATGGAGCAAGCCTTGTCCGAGGCCGGTACTTAGCAAGCCACTTTGTGGCGAGCTTAGAACCGCTGCACGAGGACTAGAACGGAAGTGTCTTGCGTAATAATAGGTGAGTATGTGGCAGAACAATAATAATTTTTTAAATAATAGCATCCACACCAGCGTCATTTTTATTCCTATCGTATGATCTCTTTTATTGTACCGCCTCCGACAATATGGTCATCTTCATAAAAGACAACCGCCTGTCCTTTGGTCGCTGCCCGGACCGGTTCATCAAATACAACCCGGACCCTGTCAGCATCCAACATGTAGATCCTGCATGGCGCGCCCTTATGTGCATACCGGATCTTTCCGATCACCTGCATCCCATCTTCCGGCCGCTCGACAGACATAAAGTTCGTTTTATCTGCGATCAGTTCTTTTGAAAATGTATCTGCATTTTCTCCGATCACCACTTCATTTGTCTCCGGGATAATATCCACAACAAATACCGGGTGTCCCATTGCAAGTCCAAGTCCCTTCCGTTGTCCGATCGTATAATGGATTATACCTTTATGTGTACCAAGGACTTTTCCATTCATATCTACAAAATTTCCAGGTACTGCCTTTAAGCCCTCTTCCCGTTCCAGATATCCGGCATAATCACCATCCGGTACAAAACAGATATCCTGACTGTCCGGTTTATTTGCTACCTGGATACCGATATCTGCGGCAATCTGCCGGATCTGTGTCTTATTATATTCCCCAACCGGCATCAACGTCTTTGATAACTGATCCTGTGTCAGATTATAAAGTGCATAGGTCTGATCCTTCTCGATTCCTTTTGCCACGCGTAAGGTATATCTGCCACTTGAAAGCTGTTCCACTCTAGCATAATGTCCGGTAGCAATATAGTCTCCACCGATACTTAAAGACCTTCTTAACAGTGACTCCCATTTTACATACCGGTTGCATGCGATACATGGATTCGGAGTTCTTCCGTTCCGGTATTCATCTACAAAATAGTCAATGACGTATTTTCGGAAATCCTCTTTAAAGTTCATTACATAATAAGGAATCTCAAGCTGTGCAGCTACTCTTCTCGCATCATCTACCGCCGACAAGCCACAGCAGCCGCCATACTCACTGATCTGATCTGCATCCTCATCCTGCCAGATCTGCATAGTCACACCAATCACGTTATATCCCTGTTCTTTTAAAAGATATGCGGCTACAGAAGAATCCACGCCTCCTGACATACCGACACATACTGTCTTTTTATCCATCTTATCTTCCTTCCTGCAATTCCTGCTTGCAGTATAGAACCGGATTTCTCCGGCTGTCAAGTATACAAATACTGTTTAATCTTCCAGTTCTCTCACCATCCGGTCTTCAATATCCTGTACCGGTCTTACAAGTCCCGGAATCTTGATTCCATGTTTTTCTGCATAGTCCCACAAAGCTGCATGCAGTGTTTCTTCTGCAAGCAGGGAACAATGTTCTTTTTCCGGCGGAAGCCCATCCAATGCTTCCATAACTGCTTTATTTGTAAGCTTCATTGCCTCAGCAACTGTTTTTCCTTTGATCATCTCCGTTGCCATGGAACTGGATGCTACTGCAGCTCCACACCCATAGGTCTTAAATTTGCAGTCTATGATCACCTGTTCCTCATTAATCTTCAGATACAACCGCATCATATCCCCGCATTTAGCATTTCCAACCGTACCGACACCGGAGGCATCCTCAATCTCTCCGACATTTCTTGGATTCTGGAAATGATCGATCACTTTATCACTGTACATATCTTTCTCCTTCACACTTGGGGCGTTTTATCTCACGCATTTCACAATTGCATTCTTATATTCACTCCGACCGAATCTGATCTTTCATTTCTAACAATCTTACTGTATATGATTTTTCTTGACAAAATCCTCATATAAAGGTGACATATTCCGAAGATTTGTAATGATCCGTTTCAGATTATCGACAACCATATCCATTTCTTCTTTCGTATTCTCATATCCAAGGGTTAGCCTCAGAGAACCGTGCGCAATCTCATGCGGAAGTCCGATCGCAAGCAACACATGAGAAGGATCAACAGAACCCGATGTGCAGGCAGAGCCACTGGATGCACAGATACCCGCCATATCTAGCATGATCAGAATGGATTCTCCCTCCACGAACTGAAAGCTGATATTGACATTATTTGGCAGTCGTTTCTTTGAATGTCCATTCAGTCTGGTATACGGGATTTCCTTCAATATCCGTTCGATCAGATAATCTCTGAGCTCCGTCTCCTTTTTCATCCGTTCTTCCATTTCTGCCATTGCGATCTCACACGCTTTTGCAATACCTACGATTCCCGGTACATTTTCTGTACCGGCTCTGCGTCCTCGCTCCTGCTGGCCACCATGAATAAAGCTCTTTAACTTTAAGCCTTTTTTGATATATAAAAAACCAATTCCCTTTGGTCCGTTAAACTTATGTCCGCTCGCACTTAACATATCAATATTCATTTCATCTGCGCGAATCGGGATCTGTCCAAATGCCTGAACTGCATCCGTATGAAACAAAATACCGTGTCTGTGTGCGATCTCTCCAATTTCTTTTATTGGTTCAATCGTTCCAATCTCATTATTTGCAAACATGATCGAGATCAGAAAGGTGTCCGGCCGGATGGCTGCCTCAAGTATATTCAGATCAACCAATCCATTTTCATCTACATCCAGATACGTTACATCATACCCTCTATTCTCCAGATACTTACAGGTATGCAGGATCGCATGATGCTCAATCTTAGTCGTAATGATATGTCCCCCATGTACTCCATAGGCTTCTGCCGTACATTTTAACGCCCAGTTATCGGACTCAGACCCACCTGCCGTAAAATAAATTTCTTCCGGTTTTGCACCAAGAACTCCGGCTATCGTCTCTCTTGCCTCTGTCAATTTATTTTTATTATTTGCCGCAAATCCATAAACACTGGACGGATTTCCGAATTTATCTGTAAAATATGGCAGCATTTCTTTTAAAACATCCGGATGAACTGCCGTTGTTGCCGCATGATCAAGATAGATCAAATCACTCATTTCTTTTCCTTCTTTCTGATTCTTTATGTACTATAGCTATATCCTGAACCATCATTTTCTACAGATCATTTATAAATTATTTTGCTATTTTATAGAATATGCTCTTTACTGACAAATGTTCCGCTTATTCCTGTACTACTTTCACCGAATTCTTCAAAGGATCGATAATTTTCTTTTTTGTCTGTAGCGCCATGAAGACCGAAAGAATCACACTGACAACCTCCGCGATCGGGAAAGACAACCATACCAGCTCGAGATTGTGTGTCAATTTTGCAAATGCATAAGCAACCGGAAGCAGCACGATCAACTGTCTGGCTAGAGATACGATCAGACTGTACACACCTTTACCAAGCGCCTGGAACATACCGGAACATACAATACAGATTCCTGCAAACAGGAATGAAATGCTCATTGTTCGAAGTGCCGGAATACCGATCGCCATCATGTCCTCCTGTGCATCGAATACCTTAAGGATCAATCCCGGAATTACCTGCATCGCAGTCAGACACAAAAGCATGAAACAGATCGCAGCCATCATTGTATATTTAACAGCTTTGAGCATTCGATCCGGTTGTTTTGCTCCGTAATTATATGATACGATAGGGATCATACCATTATTCAGACCAAATACCGGCATAAATGCCATACTCTGTACTTTATAAAAAATACCAAACACTGAAACTGCGATCGGTGTAAATGTAAATAAAATACGATTAAATCCATATGTCATAACTGAACCTACCGCAACCATCGCGATTGAAGGAACAGCAATGGACAAAATTCTGCCGATCACATCTCCCTCCGGCCGAAAGCTTTTAAATGATAACTGGATATCCGGATTTTTTTTCAGATTATAATAGATTGCAAGTGATGCCGCAATACACTGTCCGATAACTGTTGCTATTGCCGCACCTGCAGCACCCATTGCCGGAAGTCCGAAATATCCAAAGATCATAATCGGATCAAGTATAATATTAATAACGGCTCCAAGTGCCTGTGTCTTCATTGTGTAAAGCGTCCGTCCTGTTGACTGCAGCATACGTTCAAATGTCATCTGTGCAAAGATACCAAAGGAACAGATACAGCAGATACGTCCATAATCCACTCCATAATCAATGATTTTTGCAACATCCGTCTGGCTCTTCATAAATGCATCGATCCCAAATAAACCGATCAATAAGAAAATTGCAAATCCAATAAGTTCCAGAAAGATTCCCTGTCTGGCTGCATCATTTGCTTTTTTCTGATTTTTTTCACCAAGTGACTTGGATATCAATGCATTAAAACCGACACCGAGACCGGAGGTAACTCCGATCATAAGATTCTGTAACGGAAATATTGTCGATACTGCCGTCAGTGCATCCTGATCAAAATGCGATACAAATACACTATCAACTACATTATAAAGTGCCTGTACCAGCATTGAAATTACCATCGGAAGTGATACTGATATCAATAACTTCCCCATCGGCATGGTGCCCATCTTATTTTCTCCGGCAGTATTGTTAGTTTTGCTTTCTTCACTTGCATCTGTCATTTTTACATCCATACTGTCGCCTGTCAATTTTGCGTTGTCAACCTCTGTTTTTAACAGTTGCCCTTCCTGACTTAATTCTTCTCGTTTTAATTCTTCCTGTGTTTCATACTTACTCATTTTTCTCATCAACCCTAATCTTCTTTTATCTAACTATCATTTGTCTTTTTCGCAACAGTATTTATCATACAGCATTGTTTTTATTATTTCAACAGGGAAATCTGTAATAATACATTCTCTTTCATGCCCCATCTCTTCCACCGCACAGCAATACATTCTCTTTTGTGCGTGAAAGAACATTCTCATGTTCTTTCACGCCCCATCTCGCCTGTCGGCTCGATGTCGCCTATTCGCCAAATACAGATATTCATATAAGCACAGATATTCATGCAAGCATAATATCTGTGCTTATATGAATATCTGTGCTTGGCTCATTTACACACAAACTGCCGGGTATAAAACCCGGCAGTCCAAAATGTCCATTTTCAATTATAAACTGAATTACTTGTTAGCAAGCTCAGCCTTGATTGCTTCTGTAAGAGCAGGAACGATCTTGTTCAGATCTCCAACAACACCATAATCAGCTACATCAAAGATAGGAGCATCCTCATCCTTGTTGATAGCGATGATGATATCTGACTCTTCCATACCGGCTACATGCTGGATCGCACCTGAAATACCAATTGCGAAGTATACCTGTGGACGAACTGTCTTACCAGTCTGACCAACCTGAAGCTCCTTTGGCTTCCAGCCTGAATCTACAACTGCACGTGAGCATGATACCTGTCCGCCAAGTACTTCTGCAAGATCATCAAGAAGCTTGAAGTTCTCTGCTGAACCAACACCACGACCACCTGAAACAAGGATCTTAGCGTCCATGATATCTTTGATATCTGAAACAGCCTTTGAGATTTCAAGGATCTCAACATACTTGTTGTTTGGAGTAAATCCAGGATTGTACTCGATCACTTCTGCCTTCTTGCCAGCTACTCTGTCAAGCTTCTGCATAACGCCCGGACGTACTGTTGCCATCTGAGGACGATTATCAGGACACGCGATTGTAGCGATTGTGTTACCACCGAATGCAGGACGTGTCATAAGAAGCTGATTGTGCTTCTGCTCCTGATTTGGAAGTGCAACAAGAGGGAAATCACCGATTTCAAGTAATGTACAGTCTGCTGTAAGACCTGTAGCTACTCTTGCTGATACTGTAGGACCAAGATCACGACCAATAGCTGTAGCACCAACTAAAACGATCTCCGGCTTGTACTCATTGATAACTGAAGCAAGTGCATGTGCATATGGCTCAGTTCTGTATTCTTTTAATTCTGGATCATCAACAACGATAACTCTGTCTGCACCGTACTCTGCAAGTTCGTCTACAAGACCCTTTACGTCGGAACCGATCAGGACTGCTGTAACCTTTTCATTAAGCTTATCTGCAAGTCTCTTTCCTTCACCGATCAATTCAAATGAAATACCACTTAACTTATTATCTACCTGCTGTGCAAAGACAAATACGCCTTTGTAGTTCTTCATATCTTCTGCGTTCATTGCGCCCATTTTATTCACCACTTTTCCTTTACTATATTAGATTACATGCTTATCTTTTAACTTGCCAACAATATAGCTAACTGCTTCATCTGGAGAATCAGGTACAACCTTCTCGCCTGCACCCTTTCTTACCTTATCAGAAGCCTTTGCGATCTTTGTTGGTGAACCTTTCAGACCAAGGTTTGAATCATCAACATCTACAAGATCTGCTCTGCCAAGTGTTGTGATCTCTGCATTAACTGCATCGAAGATTCCACCTGGAGTCATGTATCTAGGCTCATTTAACTCTGAAAGTGCTGTTACAAGGCAAGGCATCTTAGCCTTTAACATATGATATCCATCATCATACTGACGCTTAACGATTACGGAATCTCCATCGACCTTGATCTCCTGTGCATATGAAATAACCGGAATTCCAAGATGCTCAGCAATCTGTGGTCCAACCTGAGCTGTATCTCCATCGATAGCCTGACGACCTGTAATAATAAGATCATAATCAAGCTTTCTGAGTGCTCCGGCGATTGTTGTTGATGTAGCCCATGTATCAGCTCCACCAAGAACACGATCCGTTACAAGAACGCCCTTGTCAGCGCCCATAGCGATTGCTTCCTGAAGAACATCTGCAGCCTTTGGAAGACCCATTGTAAGAACTGTAACTTCTGCTCCATACTGATCCTTTAATCTAAGTGCAGCTTCAAGACCTGCCTTATCATCAGGGTTCATGATTGTAAGCATTGCTCCTCTGTTTAATGTACCATCTGGGTTAAACTGAACGCCACCCTTTGTATCAGGTACCTGCTTTATACAAACTATAACCTTCACGTTAAGTACCTCCTAATTATTTTAATAAGTTTGCAGAAATAACCATACGCTGAACTTCTGAAGTTCCTTCGTAGATTTCTGTAATCTTAGCATCACGCATCATACGTTCTACATCATACTCTTTGATATAACCATAACCACCGTGTAACTGTACACACTTTGTTGTTACTTCCATAGCTACTTCTGCAGCATACAGCTTAGCCATAGCAGCTTCTACAGAGTATGAAGTCTTGTGATCAGCCTGGTACTGCTCTTTCTTCTTAGCTGCCTTGTATACCAGTAACTTAGCTGCCTCAACCTTTGTTGCAAGATCAGCAAGTACAAACTGAGTATTCTGGAACTGAGCGATTGAACGACCAAACTGCTTTCTTTCCTTAACATAGTCGATTGTGATATCAAGAGCACCCTCAGCAATACCAAGAGCCTGAGCTGCGATACCGATACGACCACCATCAAGTGTATGCATTGCAATACCAAATCCCTTGCCCTTCTGTCCGAGAAGTGCATCCTTAGGAATACGGCAGTCTGTGAAGATAAGTTCATATGTGGATGAACCACAGATACCCATCTTGTTTTCTTTTGTTCCGAATGTAAATCCCGGAGTGCCTTTTTCTACGATAAATGCTGAAATCTCTTTCTGCTTTCTACCACGTTTTTCAATTGTACCTGTAACTGCAATGATAATATATACATCTGCTTCTTTACCATTTGTAATGAAACACTTAGATCCGTTAAGAACCCACTCATCACCATCAAGAACAGCCTTTGTCTGCTGACCCTGTGCATCTGTACCAGCACCCGGCTCTGTAAGACCAAATGCGCCAAGCTTTCTACCGGAAGCAAGATCTGGGAGGTACTTAGCTTTCTGATCTGGTGTACCGTATGTCTGGATTGGATCTACACACAGAGATGTATGTGCGGAAACAATAACACCGGTAGTACCACAAACCTTTGAAAGTTCCTCAACACACATAACATATGTTAAAGGATCACAACCCTGTCCACCATCTTCCTTAGAAACAGGTATTCCTAAGAAACCATACTTTGCCATCTTCTCTACTGTCTCTCTAGGGAATCTGTGATTTTCATCAATTTCCTGAGCAAGAGGCTTTACTTCATTCTGCGCAAATTCTCTGAATAAGTTCTGCGCCATTTCATACTTCTTGTCTAAAGCGAAATCCATTCTATTTCTTCCTCCATAAATATATTTATCAGTCAATTACTGAGCATCAACTGGTGTCTTTGTGCGGTCAGCATTGTATACATAGAATCCCTTACCACTCTTAACACCAAGGTTGCCGCCACGTACCATCTTACGAAGTAATGGACATGCACGATACTTGCTGTCGCCTGTCTCGTTATAGAGTACATCCATAATAGCAAGACAGATATCAAGACCAACGAAATCACCTAATTCAAGAGGTCCCATTGGATGATTTGCACCAAGTTTCATAGCTGCATCGATACCAGCGATATCTGACACACCTTCCATCTTGATAAATGCAGCTTCATTGATCATTGGAATCAAGATTCTGTTTACAACAAATCCGGCAGCTTCATTTACCTGTACAGGTGTCTTACCGATCTCTTCTGAGATCTTAACGATCTTATCAACAGTCTCTGCCGGTGTGTTAACACCTGCGATAACTTCGATAAGCTTCATTCTGTCAGCTGGATTGAAGAAGTGCATACCGATCATAGGACGGGTAAGACCATTTCCAATCTCAGTGATGGAAAGTGAAGATGTATTTGATGCAAATACACACTCTGGCTTGCAGATCTTGTCAAGCTCAGAAAATGTTGTCTTCTTAACTTCCATGTTCTCGAAAGCAGCCTCTACGATAAGGTCACAATCTGCGCATAAGTCTTCCTTAATACCCGGAGTGATGCTGGCAAGAATACCATCAACCTTCTCCTGTGTCATCTTTCCTTTTTCAACAAGTCTGGCATAACCTTTAGCGATCTTGTCCTTACCGCCTTCAGCCCATTCCTGCTTAATGTCGCAAAGTGCTACTTCATATCCGTCAACCTGAGCGAATGCCTTAGCAATTCCCTGACCCATGGTTCCTGCACCAATAACGCCAACTTTCATTTTAATATCCTCCTAAAAATTATTTTTAAGCAAACATGAGAAATTCATATACGTTTCGTTTGACATGCTTACTTTGGTATATCAAACATTTAGGATGGTTGATTTCGATTTCAAAATAACCACCCTAAACGTCAATATCAAGATTGTTGATTTATTTATTCTGGAAAGGAACAACCTTTAATTTCTTTTCCTTATCTTTCTCAAGGAAGTTGCCCATTCCTGCCTTCTGATCCTCTGTCTCGAAGCAATCGCCGAATAATTTCTCTTCTACAACGATTGCATGATCCATATCAACCTGTAATCCATCATTGATTGCTTTCTTACAGTTACGAACTGCGATCGGAGCATTTGCTGCGATGATAGAAGCCATCTTCTTAGCTGCCGGTAATAACTCCTCTAATGGATATACAGCATTTACAAGACCGATTCTGTATGCTTCATCAGCTTTGATATTTCTTGCTGTGTAGATCAGCTGCTTTGCCATTCCTGCACCTACAAGACGGGCAAGTCTCTGGGTTCCGCCAAATCCAGGTGTAATTCCAAGGCCAACTTCAGGCTGACCAAATACTGCATTCTCAGAACAGATTCTGATATCACAGCTCATGGAGATCTCACATCCACCACCAAGTGCAAATCCATTTACGGCTGCGATTACAGGGATTGGGAATGTCTCGATCATGCGGAATACGTCATTACCCTTTTTACCGAAAGCTTCGCCTTCAGCCTTTGTAAGTGTTGACATCTCTCCGATATCTGCACCTGCTACAAATGATTTCTCTCCTGCACCGGTAAGTACAAGACATCTTGTTGTATTCAGGTCAACAGCTTTGAATGTTGCATCCAGTTCTTCAAGAACTGTGCTGTTTAATGCGTTTAATGCCTTTGGACGATTAATAGTGATAACACCAACAAATCCGTCCTGTTCATATGTTACGAATTCCATCGTTTATCTCCTTATATAGAAATGTAATATGGTTTTTCAGCCGACCGGATTAGTCTTCGATCTTAACAACTGTTGAGCAGCCCATACCACCGCCGATACAAAGTGTAGCAAGACCTGTCTTAGCACCCTTTGCCTGCATCTCATGAAGAAGTGTAACAAGGATACGGCATCCTGAAGCTCCTACCGGATGTCCAAGTGCGATTGCACCACCATTTGGGTTAACCTGCTTGTCAACATCAAATCCAAGATCCTTAGCTACTGCAACTGACTGAGCTGCAAATGCTTCGTTTGCTTCGATGATATCGAAATCTTCAATCTTAAGACCTGTCTTAGCCATTACTTTCTTTGTTGAAGCAACTGGTCCGATACCCATGATAGATGGATCAACACCACCAAGAGCACCTGCTACCCATGTAGCCATTGGCTTAACACCAAGTTCTTTAGCCTTTTCTTCGCTCATAACAACGATAGCTGCTGCACCATCATTGATACCTGAAGCATTACCTGCTGTTACGAAACCATTTGGATTGATAGTTCTGAGTCTTGAAAGTGTCTCAACTGTTGTACCAGGTCTTGGTCCCTCATCCTTCTTGAACTCAACCATCTCTTTTTTCTTCTTAACCATAACTGGAACGATCTCTGCGTCAAATGCACCTGACTCCTGAGCTGCTACAGCCTTCTGCTGGCTCTTTGCTGCAAACTCATCAAGTTCTTCACGAGTAAGTCCCCACTGCTCACAGATGTTATCAGCAGTCTTGATCATATGGTAATCATTGAATGCATCCCAAAGAGCATCATGTACCATTGTATCTACAAGTTTACCATCATTCATTCTGTATCCGAAACGTCCCTGCATTACAGCATATGGAGCCATTGACATGTTTTCCATACCACCTGCTACAACGATATCAGCATCTCCTGCTTCGATCATCTGAGCAGCCATATTTACACAGTTCAGACCTGAACCACAAACAACATTAACTGTAACAGCAGTTGTCTCAATTGGAAGACCAGCTTTAATTGATGCCTGACGTGCAACATTCTGTCCAAGACCTGCCTGGATTACACAACCCATATATACATGATCTACCTGATCTGCAGGAACTCCTGCTCTGTTTAAAGCTTCCTTGATAACGATTGAACCAAGTACCGGAGCTGGTGTTGTGCTTAATGATCCGCCCATAGTACCGATAGCTGTACGGCATGCGCCTGCTAATACAATTTTCTTTGCCATAATAATGAAATCCTCCGTAATTTTTTATAATGTAAGTGTTATATCATGGTACATTTATGCTGTAAACGGCACAATAATGACCATTATTGACATAACAACACACTTTCTGGCTACATTCTAGCACAAAAGAAAGTACCACGCAACCAAAAATGAAATGCACGCATTAGAAATCATTATTTTTTCATTTCTGGTTATTTTCTTAATTTTATATAAAATATCAGTGTTTTTTCTTTCCTGTTTTCTGTTTTTGATATTTTTTATCATTTTGTCCTGCAGGTTTACCGGTTCTGCTGTTTCTGTTATCCTGCCCGGATTTATAACTTCCTGAATTTTTACCGGATTTATCCTGTTTTCTATGATTACTGTTCTTGTTATTCTGATTCCGTGTTGCCTGTCCTGACGGATTCTTTTTATGGACATCTTTATATCCCGAAGTATTCCTATCCATCTTTCTCGGAGTGATCAGACAATGTTTTTCGAATCCGATCAGATCTTTCCGTCCTGCCTTTATCAGGGCTTCCTTTACCAGATCATAATTTTCCGGTCTTCTGTACTGGATCAGTGCACGCTGCATTGCTTTCTCATGTGGGTCTCTCGCAACATATACCGGTTCCATCGTACGCGGATCTACTCCTGTGTAATACATACAGGTCGAGATCGTTGATGGTGTCGGATAAAAGTCCTGTACCTGCTCCGGCATATATCCGATATCACGGATATATTCTGCCAACGCTACTGCATCTTTTAACGTAGAGCCTGGATGTGAGGACATAAGATATGGTACTGCATATTGTTTCAATCCATACTGCTCGTTGATCTTCTCATATTTTTTTATAAATGTCTCATATACCTGATTCGATGGCTTACCCATGTACTTTAAGACATTATCTGAAATATGCTCCGGCGCAACCCTTAATTGTCCGCTGATATGATACCGGCAAAGCTCCCGTAAGAAGGTATCATCGTGATCCGCAAGCAGATAGTCAAATCGAATACCGGATCTTACAAATACCTTCTTCACCCCGGGTATCCGTCTTAATTTACGAAGCAGCTCAACATAATCTTTATGACTGGCATTCAGGTTCTGACATGGTTTTGGAAACAGACACTGTTTATTCTGGCATACGCCGTATTTCATCTGTTTTTCACATGCCGGATGTCTGAAATTCGCCGTAGGTCCTCCAACATCATGGATATATCCTTTAAACTCCGGATCTTTCGTCATGCGCTTTGCTTCTTCAATGATCGACTCATGACTTCTGGTCTGAACGATCCTTCCCTGATGAAAAGTTAGTGCACAGAAGCTGCATCCGCCAAAGCATCCACGGTTGCTTGCCAGACTGAACTTCACCTCTGCTATAGCCGGGATTCCCCCATCCTTTTCATACATCGGATGATAGGTGTTCATGTAATCATACCCATATACGTCATCCATCTCCATCTGTGTGAGCGGATATGCCGCAGGATTCTGAACAACATATCCCCGGTTGCCATATCCTTCCACCAGCACTTTTCCGGAATATGGATCTGTATTGATATACTGTGTATAAAAGCTTTCTGCATATTTTAAACGGTCTTCCTGAAGTGCTGCATAATCAGGCAGGATCACCGGAGCTTCTACACCGGACAGATCTTTTGTCTTGTAGACTGTTCCTCTGATAAATGTGATATCCCTGACATCTATTCCGCTGTCTAACGCATCTGCAATCTCGACCATGCTGTGTTCACCCATGCCATAGGAAATCAGATCTGCCTGTGAATCGATCAGAATTGAATGCTTTAATTTATTCGACCAGTAATCATAGTGTGCAAGTCTTCTGAGACTTGCTTCAATCCCACCAATAATGATCGGAACATCCTTATACGTTCTACGGATCAGATTGCAATATACCACTGTTGCATAATCCGGTCTCAGCCCCATCTTTCCACCGGGAGAATAGGAATCCATACTTCTGTGTTTTTTTGAAACAGTATAATGATTGACCATAGAATCCATATTGCCACCGGAAACCAGAAAACCAAGTCTTGGTCTGCCGAATACATCTATACTCTTATCATCTTTCCAATCCGGCTGTGGAATCATACAGATCTTATATCCATGTGCTTCCAAAACTCTGCTGATAATTGCCGGGCCAAAAGAAGGATGGTCCACATAAGCGTCTCCGGTAATATAAACGAAGTCCGGCTGTTCCCATCCTCTTTCTATCATATCTTTTTTATTCACTGGCAGAAAATTATGTGTATTTGTCATTTTCTTTTCTCTGCTTTCTATGCATCTTCTTTTCTTGCTGCAATATCAACCGACATACCGGCACCAAGTGCAACTGCTTCTAACGCTTTATCCGAAACATACGTATCAATTCCCGTTTTTTCCTTGATCAGCTTATCCATTCCATACATCAGGCTGCCACCACCGGTCAGAACAATCCCATTTACCGATATATCCGCAACCAGCTCCGGCGGAGCCGTCTCAAGTACACCATGAATCGCCGTCAAAATATGAGAAGTTGTATCTGCAAATGCTTCTATTGTCTCATTTGCCGTGATCGTGATCGCCTTTGGAAGTCCCTTGATCAGATCTCTTCCCTTTACAACATAGGTGATGTCCTCCGGTCTCTCATAGACCGATCCTACCGCTATCTTTGCTTTCTCCGCAGTTTGTTCTCCGATCAGAAGATTATATTTTCTTCTGATATATCGGATCATCGATGCATTATAATCATCCCCCGCTGCTTTAATCGAACGGCTCTCTACAGCTCCTCCAAGTGATATAACTGCAATATCTGTTGTTCCTCCTCCGATATCAATGACCATATTTCCTTTAGCTTCCTCTATATCAACTGCTGCACCGATTGCAGCCGCAAGGGGTTCTTCCATAACATAAACACTCTTAGCTCCTGTTCTGTAAACAGCCTCTTCTACAGCTCTCCGCTCCACTTCTGTGACTCCGCTGGGAACACAGACACATATTTTCGGTCTGCCAACCCCGGTTCGTTTCTCCATAGCACTGCGGATAAATGCCTTTAACATCCGCTCTGTAACAATATAATCTGAAACTACTCCTTTTACGAGCGGTCTTACAACTTCGATTGATTCCGGTGTCTTTCCGATCATCTTTTTTGCTTTATTTCCAATCGCAATAATGCGTTTCGAACTTTTCTCATATGCAACAACAGACGGTTGGTTGATGACAACCCCACGACCTTTTACATATACCAACACATTCGATGTCCCCAAATCTATTCCTATATCCATACTATCTTATATCTCCTTTAAGTTTGACAACCATAAGAAACAACTTTCTACTCGTTTCTTACGTTATCGTACCGATTGTAAAAATCTCACACAAATACAGACTTTGATAACCGATCTGCGTAAAAAAAGTGCCAAGTTTACAATAATAAATATTATAAACATTGGCACCATTTTTTTCAACCAAAATATAAACTGGAAAATGTTATCCTACGATATTCACTTTTCATTACTTTATATCTGTCTTCATAACTTTCTTTGCTTCAGGATTTCTTGCATCTGCTCGTTCCATCGCTTCGTCTACAGCAGTTAACAACCTGTCAATATTACCAGTCTCCATCGCAAGAAGTAAATTCTTGATATTACCCTCAATACCATCTTCATATTTATACCCTTTTTCAATGATATATTCTTTGGCAATTACAATCATATTCTCTTCTTTAATCTGATCAAAATAAACACGATTGTTAAAGCTTCTTGCCTGTGTCATATTATCTGCAAGCATCTTGCTAAGTGCAACCTTTTCACCGGTAAGAATTATCTTAACATCATTCTTCTCCGAAGAACAAAGATCAACCATCTCTTTGAAACGCTCAGGTGTTATAAGTCCTGCACTCTCAACGATCAGGCATCCGCCTTTCAATTTTGTAACCGCACCGGCAAGCTTACCGCTATTGATTACTTTTGCTCTAACCTTTGCCTTTGCAGGTGATGTACAGAAACCAAGATCATAATAACACTCAGCAAAATCTTCTCCAACCTTTGATGAACCAAATCCATGCAGACCGAGAATAACGAGATTCTTTGAGCGTTTCGGATCCACTTTCATTGTCTGAAGAACATTCACAATCTGTGCGCCCGCAGGATTTACACAAAGATACTTATACAGATACTTTGCTTCCGATGGCAGGGCTTTCTTCATTTCCTGATTAATCTCACTCTGTTCAGCTTCTACAGCGGCTTCATCCGTTGCTTCTAAGGATACATCTATCTTAGATGCTTCTTCTACCTTTCCTGCTTTTAAAAGTTCAACCTGTTTTCTTGCTTCTTCTTCCTTCTTAACAGCTTTTTCAAGAACCTTTGCAGCAGCGGCAGCTCTGCCACTTACTTCTTCCAATTGCTTCTTTGTACTGATTTCTTCTTTCAGAAGAGAATCAAGATCATGCTTCTTTTTATCTTCTGCTTTCTTAACTGCCTCTTCATTTGCAGCTTTTCTGGCAACGACACGTTCTTCCTGTTCAGTTTTCAAACCGGCAATCTTCTGTTTTAGTTCTTCTTCTTTCTTCTTGGCATCATCAAGCAACTTCTGTGCTGTTTTCTCTGCTTCCTTCTGGGCATCAACAGCTTCCTTCTCTGCAGCCATTGCAGCGGACTGAACTTTCTCAAGTTCTGCAGCCTCGCCTGCTGCATATTTTTCTTCTTCATCTGCAAGGAACTTCTCGCGTGCATCCTCTCTGGACTTCTTATCCTTATCCAGTTTCTCTCTTCCATCTGAAGCAGTCTTTTCTGCATTCCGGATCTCTACTTCTTCTTCAATCTTAGCCTTCTCCAGAATTTCTTCTGCTTCTTCCTCTGCATTTTCTGCCTTGGAAAGAAGATCTTCTGCCTCTACTACGGATTTCTTTGCTGCATCAAGTGCCTGCTGTGCTTCAGTCTTTGCTGACTTAAAGGATTCTACATCTTTCTTTGTCGCAACAATATCATCGCTTGTTGTCTTCTTTTCTTTATTGAGTAAATCAATTTCAGACTGGAATTTCTTCTTATCAGCTTCACCCTTTGAAATTCTGGACTCTGCCGCTGCTTTTGCAGTTCTGGCTTCTTCCAGTTTCTTCAACGCTTCAGCTTCTTTTGCTTCTGCTTCTTTTAATGATTTCTTTGCTGAATCAATAGCCTTTGTTGCTGAATCATTGTTATTCGTCGCAGTCTTAAGTTTGCCTTCACTCTCAGCAAGCTTGCTTTCAAGTCCGGCTAATGTCTTTAATGACTCCGACTCCATATCTGTTGTATTCTTAAGGTTAAGAGCTGCTTCTTCCTCCGCCTTCTTGGAATCTGTGAAGATAACACCTGCACGCTGCTTATTCTTTTCTGCATCGTCCATCAGCTTCTTAGCTTTGTCATTCTGTGTCTCTTTCTTTTTCTTGGCAGCATCAATTGCTTTCTTCTTATCTTCCTCTAATTTTACGGAAGCCGTTTCTGCATCCTTGCAAGCCTTTGTATACTCAGCTTCGTGTTTTTCAATATTTGCTTTCTTAGCATCTGCAAGCTTTTTGATCACTTCATCAGCTGCAGCCTGTGCATCATTGATGATTTTCATCTTGATAGTCTCAGGATTGCTCTCCTTTAATACCTTATCTGAATCATCCTTTGCTTTCTTATTAGTATCTTCTATCTCTTTATTGATAGCTTTTACTTTTGTTTCAAGCTCTGCATTTTCTTTTGCTAAGAGTTTCTCATCAGCCTTCTTCTTTGCATCGAATTCTGCCTTCATCTTATCTTCATAAACGGCTTTTTTCTTTGCACATTCTTCAAGCTGTGATTTCAGTTCTTTTTCTTCTTTTTCAGAATCTGCAATCGTCTTCTTGGCTGTTTCAACGACATTCTTTGCATCCTGAGCCTTACGTTCAGCAAGTTCGATAGCCTGTTTTTTCTTGGTCTCGGCTTCAACCTTTGCCTTTTCAGCCGCAGCCTTCTTACGTGCCTCTTCTGCTTTCTTTTTGGACTCTTCCTCTGCTGCTTTACGTTTAGCTTCTTCTTCAGCTTTTTTCTTAGCTTCTTCTTCAGCTTTTTTCTTAGCTTCTTCCTCTGCCTTCTTCTTAGCTTCTTCTTCTGCCTTTATACGTGCAGCTTCTTCTTCGCTGGTTTCATCAATATTGGAGAGGTTCTCAATACCGGCTCCAAGGAAGTCTTCATCTTCATCGTCATCATCTATATCATACATAGATGAAACATCCGCGTCATCTTTGTTTCTGTCAGGTAAAATACTGAAAAGATCACCATTATTGTCATTTCCTTTTTTAGTCTTAACCTCTTTCACCTTAACATTCTTGCCCGGTGTCCATTCAGCATCATCTGAAACAACAGATGTCATATCATCTTCGTCAAATCGTTCTGCTTCATCAGATAACGTTGTCTTATCTTTACCTTTTATCTTATTCGGTTCAAGGGAAGCATTCATATTCAAAGTCGAACCAAGACCGCCTCCTGTCGCACCCGGTTTTCCTGAAAGGCCTTCTCCTGAAGGTGCACTACCAAGTCCACCAAGTCCGCCGGCTCCTTCTCCAAGGCCACCGCCAAGTCCGCCGAGACCGCCAGAGCCTTCTCCAAGGCCACCACCAAGTCCGCCGAGGCCACCACCAAGTCCCTCATCGGCAATACCACCGAGGTTAAGACTGATCTTTGGCATTTCCTGCTTTTCATTCTTTTTCTCTGTTTTAGCTTCACTCTCTGCCTCTATATTATTTGTATCCGGCTTTTCAGCTTCAGCTTCTTTGTTCTCTGTCTTTTCAGGCTCATCCTCATGAACAATACCTAATGCTTCTTCTCTCTTACGACGCTTCTTCTCCTCAATACGCGCAAGTTCTTCAGCAGACAAAGTCTTGTATTGGCTCTTGCTTCCACTATCTGAAGTTTTCTTTTTATTGCTGCTCTTATTCTTCAAAGCCTGTTCTTCTTCAAGTCTTTTCTGCTTTGCAGCTTCAGCAGCCCTTTCTTTTTCAAGCTGTGCTTTAATCGCAGCAATCATAGCTTCTGTTTGATCTATAGCCAATTTGTACGCCTCCTTCCACATTATCAAATAAAAAAATAATATTTATATTAATCTAATTATTTGTCATTTTTTCTTAAGCTTATATTTTTTTTCATCAGAATGTTTTGATTCAGATTTCTTTACAGCTTCGGACTCTGAAGCACTATCATTTCCCTTTATGTTTTCCGATTCATCGGTTTCATCCTCGCTTGAAGGATTTAACACAAAGCTGTCCTGATGCATATTGAAATAATCAGTGTTTGATGCATATTTAGTTCCAAGCTCGATTCCGAGTCTTGCAAGCAATTCATCTGTCTCACTGATCAAAGCTTCCTCTTTTTTCAGATTTTCAGCCATCTTCTGATCGTATTCTTCCTGTATGTCTTCATGCTTTACATGTTCTACAACAGGTGGTTTATCACTGTTATAATCAGGGAAAAGACTTGATCTGAATGTAGGAAAATCTATTTTTCTGCCATTTACATTTGCAGAATTCTCAACCACCGGTTCTAAGATTTCTGATTCTGAATCTTTTATTTCAAAAACCTCTGTTTCAGGATTTTTTGATGCAGGATCATTTATTTCAAAATCGTCGGCTTCAAAAATCTTTGCTTCGGAAATCTCCGTTTCAGAAGCATCATTATCTATATCATAATCCTGTTCTGATATTACTTCTGAAGCTGATTCATCGAGTTCATCAGGTACCGACTCATCAAACGCTTCTGTTGTGACGTCGACAGTTTCTTCCGGTATATAAGCATCTGTTTCCGACTGTTCAGATTCTGTCGTCTCCGGCTCCGCCTGTTCCGGTTCTTCTGCTTCGATATCAACATTAACTTCCGCTTCGTCAATGATTTCAGCTTCCACATCTTCTTCCTGCTTGATTTCTTCTGTCTCAGACTGAATGATATCTTCATCACTTTCATCTGGCATCAGATCTTCCGGCACTTCCGAGATCTCTACAATATCGTCATCCTCATATGCCTGCTCAAACGAATCGTCTTCCCAATCGTCTGTATCAAATTTGTATTCATCCAGTGACTGGATCGCAACATCAATATCAAATTTATGATCTTTCTTTCCTTCAGATTCAGAAACATCTCCCGAAAGCTCTTCATTTTCACTTATCTGAGGTTCTTCCATGAGAACCGTCTCGTCTTCTTCTGCTAGCTGTTCAGCAATCTCTGCTACCTCTGCATCCTCATGTGGCTCCGCAGGTTCTGCATACTCAGCTTCTTCAGCAACAATCTCCGACTCTGTATTTTCTTCAGACTCAGGTTCTGTATTTTCTTTTTCAATAACTGTTTCAGTATCCGATTCTGCAGCCTCTTTCTCAACAATTTCTTCAGTCTCAGGTTCCGCAGTCTCTTCCTCAACAATTGTCTCAGTCTCAGGTTCCGCAGTCTCTTCCTCGACAGTTGTCTCAGTCTCAGGTTCCGCAGTCTCTTCCTCGACAGTTGTCTCAGTCTCAGGTTCCGCAGTCTCTTCCTCGACAGTTGTCTTGATCTCCGGCTCGCTTTGTTCAAGCGCATCCGGGTCAACCATCAATACTGTATCGAAATCATCTGTAATATCCGAAGTATCAAAATCATCCAGACTTTCATCGAATGATTCTTCTGATATCTGATCCAGATTCTTTTCTTCGCTAACAATCGAAGCGGTCTCCGGCTCTTCCGGCTCTTTCATTATATCTTCACTCTGAGTCGAATCTATATTCTCTTCTACCGCCATTACTTCATCCAGTAATTTGTCTTTGTCCGGTTGCAGCTTCTCTGTTTCAGCAATTACCTCTTCAATCGCAGCCTCTTCTTTCTTTGACAGTCGTCCTATATGAAATCTCTTTCCTTTATCCTTTTTTTCCTCTGACTGTTCATTTTCCTGTTGTTCTTTCTTCTGCTGTTTCTTTAATTCTTTCTTTTCTTTAGATTTAAGCAGCATCTGTTTGAACTTCACAGAATTTGGTATGGGTTCACGATCATCGACCATCAAAGTAATCTTAGGGTCTTTCGGGAACATACGAAGGTGATCAGCTTCCAAAACCTTTTGTTCAAATGTTCTGATCTCTTCCTGTTCTTTTGAATCATCCTCCTGTTCTGATGCAGGATAACAATATATAGTTTTCTCTACATCATATGATTTATCTCTAAGCCGGTTCACATTCTCAATATATGGGGAACCTTTATAGGTCGCGCAGAAAATTTCAGCCTCCGACTGAAGTTTCTCCATATTTCCCATTGCAGCATACAATAACAACATCTCAAAATCCCAAGCTGCATCCGTTTCGGCTTCATTTGCTGAAATAAGAATTCCATACAGCTCTTTGAACGATTTTCGTTTTGCTTTTGCAATCATGTATTCTATACGATATGTACCTGCATCTTTTTCATCTTGATTAAATTTATAGATGTCATAATATGTGTCTACAAGTGAGTAAAACCCCTCAGATAAATACACTTTAATCAGTGAATATATAATCTTATTTCCAACAGGCGCCATGGAGTGGGCTTTTACAAGAGCAGCTCTGGCTTCCGAATAACGTCCGTTTTCATAGTAAACTTCACCACAAATCTTGATAAACTGAGGTGAAAGCGATCTGGTCAAATCCTGATGTTCAAGTATATCCAATGCAAGACTATAATCCCCGCTTGCCGCAAGTTCTTTTATTTTGTTGACACTTGACATGCTAATTCCAGTACCCATCCAATCATACTCCTAAACTAATTTTCATCAGCTAATTTTATCACATCAGGTCATCTTTTACAACTGTCATGTACCTGAGTTTTGCTTCTTCGAGCATATATATGCACAAAGCAATCCTGTAAATAATCCAGCTATCAATCCTCCTATATGCGCTGCATTATCTATGCCTTCCGAAACATATCCATTCAATATTGTGATCACGGATAAAAAAATAAGATCCTTTAATGAAATATCTGATATCTTTCCTTTACCAAAAAAGGCAAAAACAATCAATATACCCATCAAGCCGCAGATTGCACCCGATGCACCTCC
This sequence comes from Clostridium sp. BIOML-A1, assembly GCF_009874105.1. Lineage (NCBI taxonomy): Bacteria > Bacillati > Bacillota > Clostridia > Eubacteriales > Clostridiaceae > Clostridium > Clostridium sp. BIOML-A1. Next base: position 235,006 of record NZ_WWTL01000002.1, read on the forward strand.
TGCATATTCGTAAAAGTTTCCCATATAACAACTGACTATCGAACAAACAGATGCTACAATGCCGCAGAACAAATATACGCATATATACTTCACTTTCCCCAGCAGATATTCTACCCTTGCTCCAAGAGCAATCAATACAACCATATTGCTTAAAAGATGTGTCAGAGAAAAATGGAAAAACATAGAGGTTAGCAGTCTGTAATACTGCTTTTCAACAAGAACATACCGAAGATTATCTGTCAGAATTTCTTCAAGAAAAGAATATCCGTAAGCATCCCTGGTATATACATATGCTATGAATACCAAAATATTGAGCAATACCAGAATCGGTGTTACCACTCCAAATATTTCCTTTAACCGGATACGCCAGTGGTCTTTTTCCGCATAAATCTCTTTTTCAAGAATCCTCTGTAACCCGTCAAAATCTGCCGGTTGATTCTCAAAAATATATAATTTACCATAATCCTCACTGAACAGCCAGACATTGTCCATCTTCTTAATGATCGTACTTAAGTCGTCATCAAATATTCCGTCCTTGGTAAGTAGCAGGTTCAAAATCATAACTCTTTTTCCTGTTTCTTCCAGATCATTTCTAATCTGTGAATTAAACTTTATAAGATTATCCGCTTTCAAATTTCTGCTATTTCCAAGCACAATAACGTATATGGCATCGCCTTCCGCTCTGCCATATACATTATTACTGTCAGGATTTAATTTTTTATATCCTTTTTTCCCCAGATGCTCAATGATCTGTAACATATATTGTTGCATTTTTACAATCCAAGGAACAGATTCTCAACCTTCTCAATTACAGTTTCCTTCATATCTCCGCGTGTTTTTTCATACTGAATACCGGATTCCATAATCTCCAATAACTGCATACGAAGTCCTGAATCAATATCCTTAATATACTTCATAAGGACATCCTTGATCTCCATAACATATTCTTTCTGTTTCATTTCTTCCAACATCGGCTCATAATTAAATGTTATGCTGTTCTTCATCTCATCCTGTTTTCTGCCACAGATCACGCATTCCTCTGCGCCACCTTCATTTACATGTCCACAGTTACAGGTCCATACAAGTCCATCCGACTTATAATTACATACAGCATCAAGACCTTTTTTAACTTTAAGTGCTTTATACTTCAATGCACTCATTTCAACATCGATCGGATCATCTCCGCATGAATATACACCTCTTGCAGTTACATATTTCTGAATATATACTTTACAACTTGTAATAATCTTTATGTATTTTTCAGGAAGTTTACATTCTATATAATCAGATTTTAATAATGATACATTTGTTTTATCAAATACAAAATCCACACCTGTTAATGTGATTTCATCACCGTAAATATTTACAAACTGAATATCTGCTTTGATTGCTTTGACATCATCCATATTGTAATTATTATACCATGCCGAAATCTTGGTTCCATTTCCCTCAGATGCAAGGATAACTTTTACGGCTCTCGGTACAAGCTTGTCGTAATAATTATTTACATATAATTCTTTTCTTACAAAATCGCTCTTATCAAATTCGGATTTGTACTCTTTTTTCACCGAAACAAGTGTACCGCTAACAATAACCGCTGAAATATTAGATGAATAATCAACTATATTTGTTTTAAAGCCTACGACCGCATTGTAATTTGTCTTTCCGACAACTTCCTCAAATGACTTGATGGTTTCCTTCATTGTTCCATCCAGCTTGTCATGGTACATGCTGCTTCTGTCTGTTGCAATGTCAGCAATAGATGCACCGATCTCCTTTAAAAAATTAGAGCTTAAAATTGTCTGTACAAATTTATAAGGACCATATTCTGTTATCTCATATCCTTCAAAACTTGTGCCTGATGTAATCATAATATTTGCCATGTGTAACGCACCTCCAAAAATATATGAAAATTGTATCACAATATATCGGAATAGACAAATACTTTTTGTGAATTTTATATTAAAATCATGTCTTTTTTTAGTAATTTTACTCAAATAACCACAAATATTGTTTAAACTGCAATCGGAATATTCTTCACTTGTGGTCCTGTCTGATAATCTTCAATTGTAAAATCATCCAACGTAAACTGATAAAAATCTTTTATATCCGGATTCATGGTAAACTTTGGTGCAGGATAGGTTTCTCTGGATATCAGCTCTTTTACGATCGGAATGTGTCTGTCATAAATATGTGCATCTGCAATTACATGCACCAGTTCTCCCGGTTTAAACCCTGTAACCTGTGCAATCATATAAACCAGTGCTGCATACTGAACAACATTCCAATTATTTGCCGCAAGTACATCCTGTGATCTCTGATTCAATATAGCATTCAGGCGATCTCCTGTTACATTAAATGTCATCCCATAAGCACACGGATACAGATTCATCTCATGAAGATCCTCGTGTACATACATATTTGTCATCATACGACGACTGTATGGATTATGTTTCAGATCATAAATCAAGCGATCCACCTGGTCAAACATACCTTCTTTGTACTGGTGTTTTACACCCATCTGATATCCGTAAGCTTTTCCGATCGAACCATCTTCATCTGCCCAGCTATCCCAGATATGACTTTTCAGATCATGTACATTATTGGATTTTTTCTGCCAGATCCACAGTATCTCATCTATAGCAGACTTAATATATGTCTTTCGAAGTGTAATTGCCGGAAATTCCTTTGACAGATCATAGCGGTTTACGACGCCAAACTTTTTGATCGTGTAAGCACTTGTTCCATCCTCCCACTTAGGGCGGACTTTTTCTCCCTCTGTACTATATCCGTTTTCTATGATTGATCTACACATTTCTATAAAAATATCATCCGCACGACTCATTTTATACCTCCGTTTTTTTCATAAATAAAGCTTCTGTAATTGTATCGTATCAACCGAAAAAACGCAACTTATTACATGAAACACTACCATTTATTACATTTCGGCACTTTTTTTCTGCAAATCGTGTATGATGTTGCAAAGAAATGAAAGGAGACTTACACAAATGCCAAATGAAAATTATCCATTACCTAAGCTTCTACGTTACTTCCGTGAGAAAAAACAAATGACGCAGGCAGAGGTCGCCGAGCAGCTCTCAATCTCGCGATCCGGATATGCTAATTATGAATCAGGGCGGATACTTCCCGGTATCGAACATATAGCCAAATTATCGAAGATTCTCGACCACGACTTCCTGTTCGCCTATTCCATGTCATTAAAAAACGCAGAACAGGACAATTACAATCTGATTGAAGCAGTCAGTGATCCATCTGCATATCAGGCTGTTCCTGTTCGCAAAGAAACAATTACTGATCTTATCAATCAGTTGAAGGAAGTCCCAACATGGGAGTTGGAGCTACTAAAAACCTATGTACAATTATACTGTAATGAGAAAAACGAAAAGGAGAAAAAGAATATATGACATCCGTTATCCGAACCAATATAGGCAGTGCACTGTTATCCCTTCGAAAAAGCAAAACCTTATCCATGCGTGAAGCAGCCGAAGAATTAAAAATATCCCAATCTGCCTATTCCCAATACGAACGTGGCAGTTCTATACCCGATATAAAAACAATTTTTTATGCATCAAATTACTATCATATCAATATTCAGTTTCTTGTATTTCTAATCTGTATTGATCTTGCATCTCTGGAAAACATTAAAAATGAGAACCTTTTTCAGTTATTTACCTTTGACAATATATTTGACTGGGATTTTTTTCATGTATTTAAAGAGTATGATCGTCTGTCTAAAAATTACAAGGATGCCGTCACCCGTTTTCTTCATGCCGCAAATATCTGTAATCAGAATGAATCCAGAAAAAACAACAACTAAAAAAACAGCAGTCAGATCTGTTTTATAGCTGTCTGACTGCTGCATTTATCGTATTCATTACTTTTTTCTTATCTGCGCTCCAAAGCGGTGCGATCAATAGTTTCTTCGGTCCGTCTCCGGTCAGGCGATGGATCACCATATCCGGCGGCAGTACCTTCAGACACGAAACAACACATTCTGTATAATCTTCCAGCGACAAAACAGAACATTCTCCATTCTGATACAATTCAGCAAGGTTGGTTCCTTTAAGGACATGAAGTAGTTGTAGCTTTATGCCCTGTGCACCGCTCTTTCCTATATACTCTGCTGTTTCGATCATATCTCTCTGTGTCTCTCCCGGAAGTCCCAATATCATATGTACGATCACATGTACACCAAGATCACAGAGTTTTTTTACTGCCTCGTCATATACCGAAAGCGGATATCCGCGATTAATAAGCTTTGCCGTTTCCTCATGGATCGTCTGAAGTCCGAGTTCTACCCACACCGGCTTGATTCTCTGTATATCACGCAGCATATCGATCACCTGATTTCCCAGGCAATCCGGTCTGGTTGCAATTGAAATAACTGCAATGTCTGACCGCATCGCTGCATTTCTATAAATATCCCGCAAACGGTCGATATCACCATAAGTATTCGTAAATGACTGAAAATATGCAATATAATGTTTACCTTTGAACTTCGAAGCAACCAGCTGTTTTGCCTGTTCGATCTGTTGATCTATGTCCATATCCGCTTTTGGACTGAAATCACCCGATCCTAGACTACTGCAAAAGATACAACCGCCAATTCCTGCCGTTCCATCCCGGTTCGGGCAGGTGGTTCCAGCATTTAATGACAGCTTGTATAATTTCTCCCCGAAGGTATCCTTTATATATTGATTTGCTGTATATATATTCATCTTACATATTCCTTATACATTGAACTGCCATGTTCATGTCCATCTCCATATTATATATCTTCCATATACAACTTCCATATCGATCAGACAGCAGCTTTACTGTTTAAAAAAATTCGAGCAGCTTCTCCGGCTTATGGATGATCTGGGTAGCACCATGTTCTAACAGGAATTCTTCATCACGAAAGCCCCAGGTAACAGAGATACATTCCAGTCCGCTGTTCTTTGCGGTCATGATATCCACATCTGAATCTCCAACATAGACTGTGCCTTCCCGTCCAATCTGCATTTCCTTCATTGCTTCTATGCAAGTGTCCGGTGCCGGTTTCTTTGCTACATTTGCAGACTCTCCGATCGCTGTACTTATATATGCACCAAAGAACTGATCCCTCAGTCCCTTCACTGCAGCATCAAATTTGTTCGATACGATACCTACCGGTATTTCTTTTTCTTTTAACGCCTTAAGCACATCGACAACTCCCTCGTAAGGGCCTGTCTTATTCAACATATTCTTTGAATAATGTTCCTTGAATATCGCGAGTGCTTTTAATGTATCGTCCTCTGAAGTTCCCGTCGGAACTGCACGCTCCATCAGCTTCTCTACGCCATTCCCTACAAAGCGGCGGACCTCATCGATTGTCCGTTCCGGATAATTCATCTGACGAAGTGCGTAATTTGTACTGTCTGCCAGATCCTCTAATGTATTTAAAAGTGTTCCATCCAAATCAAATATAACTGCCTGATATTTCTTCATTGTACATCTGCCTTTCTGCCTTTGTTCTATTCCGGCTGATCGAGTTCCTGTACGGCACGGACAAGTGCCGGAACGATCTGCTTCTTTCTGGAAACCACGCCTTCCAGATATGCATAATGATCGACAAATTCCGTCTGGAATGCACGGGAACAGATCTCCTCTGCCTCATCTCCAAATGCCAACATTCCGGAACTATCGTCTAAGATACTTGTCATTACAAACAAAAATACATCACATCCATTTTCTGTATAATCGGTCAGATACTCATACATACTCTTCTGTATCTGCTCAATCTCTCTGGTATTGATCGATGTGATCTGTCCGATCGCAAAGGTACGTCCGTCGATCTCAAATTTCTTATAATCCTGATGCAGAATCTCATCGATTGTCTTTCCCTTCAGATTACTTCCGGCATCAAACATCTCCATTGCGAAATCATTTACATTAATCTCGGCAAGTTGCGCCAGTGCATATGCTGCATTCTTATCCTCACAGGTACAGGTCGGTGATTTAAACAGCAGCGTATCTGATAAAATAGCCGCACACATCAATCCTGCAATCTTCTTATCCGGTATAATGTTCTGCTCTCTGTACATCTGATATATGATCGTAGATGTACAGCCAACCGGCTGATTTCTGAAATAAACCGGTGCAAGCGTTTCTACATTTGCAATTCTATGATGATCGATGATCTCCCGGATCTCTGCCTTGTCGATATTATCAACCGACTGTGTACGTTCATTATGATCGACCAGGATCACCTGTTTTTTTCTGGCATTGATATAGTTACGTCTGGAAACCAGTCCCAGATAATTTCCACTCTTATCTACAACAGGGAAATAACGAACTCTCGTCTTCGACATAACACTTTTTATCGTTTCAACCGAATCATCCTCGTTAAACGTCATTATATTATCACGAACCATAAAGAACCTTACCGGTATACTCTGACCGATCAGTCTGGCCACCTTATAAGTATCATTCTGAGATGTGATGATCGAACAGCCCTTAAATGCCGCAAGCTTCACAACATCGTCATCCACCTTATCCACCAGACAAAGGATCAGCATACCTGCTCCCTTTTCGATAGCCATTAGCTGAGATTCCTTCCGGTCACTTAAGATAACAATGTCGTCCGGCTTTACAAAATGCTCCATAAGCTCCACATGTGCCGCGCCTATGATAACTTTTCCTTTCGTAATATAACTATGCGGATTTCCACAGACCATCTCACCATCGATCGTCTCCATGATATGTCGGCACCTGGTTCTCGCTTTATACAAAATATCGTCTTCCGAATTCAACATATAAGCTTCTGCAATATCTCCAACAGTTAATATTCCACGAATCTTTCCGTTCTCCACAACCGGCAACGTCGTTGCATCATTCTTCTGCATGATCTCAAATGCCTTCTTCATTGTTGTATCACCCGGTACACCGGAAACGAGCCGGTAAGAAATATCACTCAACTGGGTGTCCACGTTTTTGATCAACTCCGGTACTTCCACATCAAAATAATTTAATACAAATTCTGTTTCTTTATTGATATTACCCGCTCTTTTGGGAATGTATTTATTTTCTGACTGATTCTTAAGATCTGCATACGCGATCGCTGAACAAATCGAATCCGTATCCGGATTCTTATGTCCGATCACAAACACCTCATCTCTTGGAATGTTATGCATATTCCACCTCCTATTAAGAACACAAAACAGCCTGCTGCAAAATGCAGCAGCCTGTTTTGTCAGGTTGTATCATATTATACTTATAATTCGCTGATGTCAACCAGTGATAATCGTCTATTTGCGGATGACTCCAAACTTGTAAGCAGTGCATTCGCTGTATCAAGACTTGTAAGACAGGTAACACCGGTTTCAACTGCATGACGTCTGATCACGAAACCATCCTTGCTTCGTTCAACACCCTGTGACGGAGTATCGATGATCAGATCGATCTCATGACTTAAGATCAGATCCAACAGGTTTGGTGATGGTTCCTCTACTTTGTTGATCAGTTCAGCAGGCACTCCATTCTCATTCAGGATTCTGCATGTGCTCTTTGTAGAGAAGATCTCATAACCAAGAGCCGCAAAACGTCTGCCGATTTCTACTGCATCCATCTTATCTGCATCCTTAACTGTAAGAATCATCTTCTTTGTCTTTGGAAGATTTACACCTGCGCCAAGGAACGCTTTGTAAAGGGCTTCGTTGTAGTCCTTGGAGATACCAAGACATTCACCTGTTGATTTCATTTCCGGTCCCAGACTGATCTCGGCTCCACGGATCTTCTCAAATGAGAATACCGGCATCTTGATCGCAAAGTATTCTGCTTCCGGCTGAAGTCCCGGCTTATATCCCATATCCTTGATCTTCTCGCCTGTGATAACACGGGTTGCAAGATCTACGATTGGAATACCAGTAACCTTGCTGATATATGGAACAGTACGGCTGGAACGAGGATTTACCTCAATTACATATACTTCATCATTGTATGCGATAAACTGTATATTGATCAGACCGATTACATGAAGGCTGTTTGCAAGCTTTCTTGTATAATCTTCAATTACACGTTTGATCTTTGGTGAAAGCGTCTGTGCAGGATATACAGAGATACTATCACCGGAATGGATACCGGCTCTCTCTACATGCTCCATGATACCAGGGATCAGGATATCTTCTCCATCACATACGGCATCTACTTCTACTTCCTTACCCATGATATATTTATCAACCAGAACAGGATGCTCCTGAACATGTCTGTTGATGATATCCATAAATTCAATAATATCTTTATCAGAGATCGCGATCTGCATTCCCTGTCCGCCTAATACATAAGAAGGTCTTACCAGAACCGGATAACCGAGTTCATTGGCTGCCTCTAAGGCTTCATCTCTGGTAAATACCGTTTTTCCGGCAGGTCTTGGGATACAGCACTTCTCAAGGATCTCATCAAATAATTCTCTATCCTCAGCGGCATCTACATTCTCTGCACTTGTACCAAGGATCGGAACACCCATCTCCATCAGTGCTTCCGTCAGCTTGATCGCTGTCTGTCCGCCGAACTGAACAACCGCACCATCCGGTCTTTCCAGATCTACAATTGCTTCTACATCCTCTGCTGTCAGTGGCTCGAAATACAGCTTATTTGCAATATCAAAATCTGTACTGACTGTCTCAGGATTATTATTTACGATAATGGTCTGGTATCCCTTTCTCTCAAATGCCCATGTACTGTGTACGGAGCAGTAATCGAATTCGATACCCTGTCCGATACGAATAGGACCGGAACCAAGAACCATAACCTTCTTTACGGAATGATCTTCCTCTACTTCATTCTCACCGTCGAAGCAGGAATAATAGTATGGTGTAGATGCTTCAAACTCTGCAGCACAGGTATCAACCATCTTGAAAGATGCACGGATACCATAGCCATACCGCAGCTCTTTGATCTCTTTTGTTGTCTTTCCTGTAAGCTGTGCGATTACCTTATCCGGGAATTCTACACGCTTGATCTCCTTCATCAGTTCCTTGGAGATATCTCCCTTGGAATCACGGATCTCCTGTTCATAGTCAACCAGATTGTTGATCTTATCAATGAACCAAAGATCAATCTTTGTGATATCGTGAATTGCTTCCTGTGTAATGCCACGGCGAAGTGCCTCAGCGATAACAAAGATACGTCTGTCATCTACATGATGCAGAAGCTTTAAGATATCACTGTCAGACATATTCTTATATCTGCTGGAATGAAGACCATCTACATGCTGTTCCAGAGAACGGATTGCTTTCATCAATGCGCCCTCAAAGTTTGTGCAGATACTCATAACCTCACCGGTTGCCTTCATCTGTGTTGTCAGATCATGATCTGCCTTGATGAACTTATCAAACGGAAGTCTAGGAATCTTAACAACAACATAGTCCAGTGCAGGCTCAAAACTTGCAAACGTCTTCTTGGTAATTGCATTCTGGATCTCATCCAGATTATAACCAAGTGCGATCTTTGCAGAAACCTTGGCGATCGGATAACCGGTTGCCTTGGATGCAAGTGCTGACGAACGGCTTACACGAGGATTTACTTCGATTACACAATATTCAAATGTAGTTGGATGTAATGCAAACTGTACGTTACAGCCACCACGGATATTTAATTCAGAAATAATATTTAATGCAGATGTACGAAGCATCTGATACTCTTTATCACCCAATGTCTGGGATGGTGCTACTACGATAGAGTCACCGGTATGGACACCGACCGGATCCAGATTCTCCATATTACAAACTGTAATACAGGTACCATTTGCATCACGCATTACTTCGTATTCGATCTCTTTCCAGCCTGCGATACAACGCTCTACCAGAACCTGACCGACACGACTAAGTCTCAGACCATTCATCAGGATCTCGACAAACTCTTCTTCATTCTCAGCGATACCACCGCCGCTTCCGCCAAGGGTATATGCCGGACGGAGTACAACCGGATATCCTATCTTCTTAACAAATTCCAGACCGGCTTTTACCGTTGTAACAACCTCAGATGGTGCTACAGGCTCATGGATCTTCTCCATGGTTTTCTTGAATTCCAGTCTATCCTCTGCTTTTTTGATTGTTGAAGAAGATGTACCGATCAACATAACATCATGTTCTCTTAAGAAACCGGACTCTTCCAGTTCCATTGCGATATTTAAAGCTGCCTGACCACCCAGTGTTGGCAGAAGGCTGTCCGGTTTTTCCTTCTCGATCACTGCTTTTACTACATCGGCTGTTAATGGCTCAATGTATACCTTATCTGCGATATCCTTATCTGTCATGATCGTAGCCGGATTGGAGTTGATCAGGACAACGCAAAGGCCTTCTTCTTTTAATGAACGACAAGCCTGTGTACCGGCATAGTCAAATTCTGCAGCCTGTCCGATTACGATAGGACCGGAGCCAATTACAACAACTTTTTTAATATTCGGATTCTTTGGCATTACTTAGACACCTCCATCATATTCATAAATACATCAAACAAGAAGTCTGTATCAAGAGGACCGGCACATGCTTCCGGATGGAACTGTACGGTCTGTGCATTCTTACCAAGGTAATGAACACCTTCTACTGTACCATCATTTACATTGATAAAGCTGACCTCGGCAACCTTTCTGTCAAGGCTCTCTTCTTTTACCATATATCCATGATTCTGAGTTGAAATATAAACCTTTCCGGTCTTTAAATCTTTTACAGGATGGTTCGCACCTCTGTGACCGTATTTCATCTTTACGGTATCGCCGCCATTTGCAAGAGCAAGCAGCTGATGTCCAAGACATATTGCAAAAATAGGAATATCTGTATCGAAAAGTTTTTTCACTTCTTTGATCGTAACCTTACAATCCTTTGGATCTCCAGGTCCGTTTGTTAACATGATGCCGTCCGGTGCATCTGCGATGATCTCCTTCGCAGGTGTCTCAGCAGGATATACAGTAACCTGACAACCTCTCTTTAATAAAGATTTGATAATATTTCTCTTAACGCCGAGATCGATCACAGCTACCTTGTAGCCATCTCCCGGATAAACTTTCTTTTCTTTGCATGTAACATCAAGAACAACATGTCCCATCTCCCATGCTTTGATCCGCTTCAGACAATCTTCAAGGTCATAAGAAGCATTTGTTGTGATCATGCCCTTCATTGTACCCTGATTTCTGAGGATCTTGGTCAAGGCTCTGGTATCAACTCCCTCGATACCTGTTATATTGTTATTAATAAGGAACTGGTTAATACTCTGTTCACTTCTAAAGTTACTTGGCTTCTTCGCAATCTCTCTTACAATAAATCCTGACTGCCATGGTTTATCAGCCTCCATATCTTCCAGACATACACCATAATTACCAATCAACGGATATGTCATACAAACTGCCTGCCCGGCATAGGATGGGTCTGTCAACACCTCTAAGTAACCTGTCATAGACGTATTGAAAACAATTTCGCTTATGATCTCATCGGTTGCTCCAATACTGGTGCCTTCAAATACATGTCCATCTTCAAGTATCAAAAAAGCTTTCATAATACAATTCCTTTCTTCTTTTTTCTATTTTTGCTCAAAAAAAAAGAGTGAACAGAGAATCTGTGCACACATACAAAGATCCTCATCTGCCTCTTTTTTCTAGTTTTGTCAATTCTAACACATTTGTTATTGTTAGACAACACTTTTTCATCGAAATTCGTCAACTTATTTCTGAGCAGCTTCCTGCTTCATTTTTTCTGTTGCTTCATACACTCTTCTGCTGAATTCACAGCCGCAGAAGTTCTGTCTATATAAATTATATTCCTTTGAAAGCTCGATCGAATGTTTATATCCGTTTTTCTTCTTAAAATCACTATGCAAAAATGTTATACCATACTGCTCACCCAGTTCTTCTCCGATCTCATTGAGCCAGTCTGCATTTTTATGCGGGCTGATCGACAGTGTCGTAGTAAAATAATCAAATCCATGCTTCTTTGCAAATGCTGCACTTTTATCCAGACGAAGCTTATAACAAGCATAGCACCGGATTCCACGTTCCGGTTCCTCTTCCATTCCTTTTGCCATTTCAAGAAACCGTTCGCTCTCATGCTCTTCCAGATATGACTCCACCCCATTCTCCTGATATACTTCATGAACAAAGCGTTTTAATTCATTCCAGCGTTTCTCGTATTCTTCATCACTTGTGATATTCGGATTATAAAAATAAGCAGTAATATCAAAATAATCGGTCAGAACTTCAAGGCAATGACTGGAACACGGGGCACAGCAGCAATGAAGCAATATCTTCTTTTTACTGCCGGAATCCGATATTTTCTTCAATTCTTCTTCCATCATAGTATAATAGTTTGCATTTTTCACTATTTATCTCTCCTTTTTTATCAAAAATAACGGAAGTTTTTCCCTTTTTTTGCCTTTTTGTGCATTATTTACAGTTGACTTTGTGCTATCTATACAATATACTATATTCAAACAAACATAGACATACTATATGATGGAGGTGTTTATCATGACAGTTGAACAGGCAATCAAAAAATACAAATTACAGCCGGTAAGTGTCAGCGTTGCAAAAGTGAAAGCCAAAGAACTGAATGTGGAGGAAGTTTTGTACATGAATGTACAGAAGAATAAATACGCCTACATTGTTAAAGATGGTGCACGGGGAATCATGCTTTACTCCGATGAAAGAAGTCTTTATACCAAATTGTATAAAGGACTTAAGATGACTCCTCTTCAGCCATAGTTTCGTATTTAATTTCACACCACATAAAAGAAGCTTATCATCAGAAGTCCGGATTTCAGACCGAATCTGTTATAAGCTTTTTTTATTACTCTAAACGTCGCAGCTGCTTCAACAACAAAAAAACTCGCTTTGTATTTATATTTAAAACAATCTGTACTCCGGCAATTCTTCTCCAAACAGAAAATGCCTGATTCCATCATCCACAAATATTATGATCAATGAAAGGAACATCCACAACACAGAATATGGCAGACATATCTGCCCCATCACATTATATGGCAGATATGAATAATCCCATACTCCGACATGAAAGATCAGATTTACTATAACTCCGGTAATAAATTCCAACAATGTTATGATCTCTGCCGATAAAAACATCTGTAACGAGATCGGCATTCTCGGGAACATCTGATTCAAACCTCCGCAGGCAATCATACACAGCCCCCCACAGATTATCATGGAATAATGAGAATAATCTCTGGTAAATATTTCAAGAAAATAATATACCATTCCTCCGGTCAAAAACAAAGACAGATATTTAAAAAAAGTAATTTTCATCGCAAGCACCTCTTTTATAGTATCTGTCTTTCTGCTTATAAATATGTGTCCGTTCCTGACTTTCTCTATTCCCGGATTTTTCCTTTGAAAAATTGTTTTACATGTTCAATCGTCTTTGCATCAAGCTCTAACAGGACTTCCTCTGTGCGGTTATTCTTATTCAGGATGAAAGAATAAACAGGATTCTCTGTGTTCTTATCCTTTGAAGTGAAATTCATCGTTTTAATACCGGAATTTGCCTGATGCTCATTATCCCTATAGATTGAATCTACAGTCGTGATCTGTTTTACTTCTCCGCCTTCAAAATGATACACCTGTTTTCTGCTGCTCTTTGCGGTGATCCTTGCAACCTCAACATCATCATTTACGAACAAATATTCAAACTCACACTCTTTTCGATTAATCGCAAATGAAAATATAATTACACCAACAACCGCAAGCGGAAGTCCAAAGATTGTGCCTCCCGGTACAAAGAACATAAAAAATGCTCCCACCACGGTGATAATTGCTCCAAGTACGATCAATGCCATGATTCCGGCAGAAGTCTTTGTTTTCACTATATGTTCTACATATCCGTCTGTTGTCATTTTATTTCTCCTTTTTGTATATACACTCTACAACTATTATACATGGTATCCATATTTTTTTAAACCACTTCATTTATGAAAATACGATCTGATTTTCTATATAATTCTGTGTACTCCGTATATGGCTCATAAAACATGATCCCACGGCCTTTCTTTATCATCTTATGATCTGTATATGTTCCAAACAATTCAACCTTAGAAAATACAGGAATATCACTCTCACAAATTCCATATAACAACGGATCAAGCGATCCGGTAACTGTACAATACTGAACGATCTCTGCGCGATCCCCATCATACATGGTTCCATACACCGCCGCTATCTCATTCTCATCCTTTATAATATATACATCACCGAACAGGGACTGACATTCCATTCCAAGATCTTCCAGGTAGGCTCTGGTTCGTGGTACAAAGAGATCATAGCGTTGTGCCAGTTTTTCAGAAAAACTCTGCAACTGTTCATCTGTTATATCTTCCAACCCACAAAGCTCATAATCATTCTTCTCAGGTTTCAGATCGGTTATATTATAAAAGCCGCTTTCTACTACCGGAGCAAATCCCAGACCTTTATAATAGATCTCTTTCTCCGGCATCAGATAAATATAATCGTAATCATTCTCAGCCGCATATGCAAGCACATGCTTCATTAATATCGACATGATTCCATGTCTTCGGAACTCAGGCTCGGTCGCAACGCCAACGATATATCCACCCTTTTTATATGTGGTTGCTCCTGCTGTCGTCTCAGCAAGAGTATATGAATTCAAATGCACCATAGAAATAATCTTGGAGTCAGTCTTTGCCACAAAGATATGATTCCTTGTTGCCACATTTGAAAAATAATAATCCATATATGCATCCTGATCGTCAAATGACTGTTTCCAGAGCTTACGGATCTCGTTCATATCTTCCGCTCCGGCAGTTTCTATCCTGATCGAATCAAACGTTTTGCAATCCATCTGATCGCATCTTTCTTCATTCATACCCTAAACTACCTACTGTCTGACCGGACAGCCCTGACAGCCGGCGCAGCCTCCCTGGTTCATTCCCATAACATCATAATCATAGTTCCCGACAGTCTCTAACAGACAGACAGCCTGTGAACTGATTCCAAGACCCACTCCGGTAAATCCCAGCTTTTCCTCTGTCGTAGCCTTCACATTCACCCTGTTCACCGGAAGTTCCAGACATTCTGCAATATTCTTTCTCATATCTTCTATATATGGGGCAAGCTTCGGCTGCTGTGCGATCACTGTCGCATCTATATTCTCTATAAAGAAAAATTTCTCATCCAGAAGCTTCTTCACTTTCTTTAACAGCACCATGCTGTCTGCCCCCTTATAACGGTCATCTGTATCCGGAAAATGCCTGCCGATATCTCCCAATGCCGCAGCACCGAGAAGCGCATCCATGATCGCATGAAGCAGAACATCTGCATCTGAATGCCCAAGCAGTCCTTTCTCGTATGGAATCTCCACTCCGCCAAGGATCAACTTTCTGTCTTCTACTAATTTATGAACATCATAGCCCATTCCAACTCGCATATTTGATTTCTCCTTATTATTTCATTCACTCATATTTTTCTATCGTTATGATGACCACATGAACCGGCATCAATATGCCGGTTTATTCAAATACCATCACACTGCTACAAAAAAAATCGCCATGATATCATGACGATTAAAGGTTAGTAGCGGGAGGGGGATTTGAACCCTCGACACTGCGGGTATGAACCGCATGCTCTAGCCAACTGAGCTATCCCGCCATATTTTATTTTAAATGGGACCTACAGGGCTCGAACCTGTGACCCTCTGCTTGTAAGGCAGATGCTCTCCCAGCTGAGCTAAGATCCCATTTCGTTTGTGTTCTCTGTCGAACACCTTTGCTAGTATAAGGGATATACCGATAATTGTCAAGAACTTTTTTCAACTTTTTTAAAACTTTTTTATTTGTTAAAAAATCTGCTTCCGACTACATTCGATGATTGTCGATCAGACTGATGATCAGGTTCACGATAAACAAAATTGCAGCAACCGGAATGATCACATATACAAGAATCTTAACTCCGATCACAACCAGTAATACGATCAGGGCAAGTAATAAAACAAGTCCGATTCCGATCACAACCTTACCAAGCGTCGTAGAAAAATCAAGTTTTCCAAAGCAGACACTGGTATTTCCATTTTCATCCATTTTGATATGCCAGCCCTTTGGTGTGTCTCCTCCATCTCGGCTCACACTTCCGCGTCTGCCGTTCGTTGTCTCTGTATAGGTATAGCTCTGTTCTGTCCGGTCAGCTCCTGCGGTATCAACGATCGTCTTTGCGATCAGTCGCCCGGAGCCAAGTTCCGCAACAATTTCCTCCTCAGTCTTACCTTCTGCTATTTTTCTCCGGAAATAAGACTCATAATATTCTATTGTTTCACGATATTTCTCATATGATACATTCCCATCCAAGCCTTCTCTGAGCTGATCCATAAATTCCTTCTTACTCATTTTTATCACACTTCACTCTCCCCTGTTCATCAGGCATTGAGTTTTCCTTTCTCCCGTACTGTCACGGGCATTTTGTTTTACAATAATAAAATCATATATTTACATATACAATGATCACATAATATTCTCCCATATCTTCAACCAGATACTTAAGTTTTTTTATAGCCGAACTGTCATAGAGAAATGACAGATCCGGTCTGTCCGTATCCATATAATAAACAATTGCTTCGAGCACATCCGAGCGTCCGATCTGCTTCGTGATCCCTTTCTTATATGCTTCAAAATCATCAAATACTGCAAATGTCTTCACATAATAATTCATATCTGTATCTGTGCAGGTACGGTAAAACTCCCGTTCCCATGTATGATTTTCGGCAAGTGCCTCATCTGTCAGATTAAAATATGTGTGTTTTATATACGATCCCATGTCCGGAACCGCATCATCCCAAGTCAGATCGATATTATACCATTTGCCATTAAGTTCAACCTGATTCCACGCATGCAGGTCACCATCTGCCGTTCCGACTACAATATCACATGGAATATCAAGACAGGTCATCAACATAAAAAACGCTTCCGCATAACCATCACATACTGCTTTATGAGATACAAGGACACCATAGGCATCATATGCATCCTGCTGTTCCTCCGGAAAACCATATACACAGTTTTTTATCAGATAGTCATGTACCGCCACCTCTTTGTCAAAATCACTCATCGGTTCTTTGATGCAGGTCTGATAAAATTCTATATATGCATCATACATAGCAATCGCTTTCTTTTTATCCGATGGTATCTCTTCATCAAAAAGCGCTTTCCGGATCACATAGTAATTCTCGCTACGATCAAAAGAAAGCTGAATTGCAAGATAATCACCGGAAGATACCAATACCCGATAGGTATCTACACTTCCGAATGCCGAATCCACATATTTATTAATATCACTGATATCCTTTATCTTTACATTCTTTACATAAAAGATATCAGAATCATTTCCATCCTCCATCGAATGCATTACATTTGTTCGTAATGCTACCAGTCCGTTCACAACATCCTGACGATGAAATATATTAAAAAATGCCCATCTTCCTGTATAGAAAAGAACGATCAGCACAAGTGCCGTAATGATTCCTTTCAAAATAAAATGTCGTTTCTTCATCCAATCCATCCATTCTGACAATTTAGGTTATTTTATCATCTGTCCACAACTGCTGTAAACCTGTAAATATCTTTTTCATAAAAATTTGATATTTACCATGCAAAATTCTTCTGCTAATCCCTGTTTTTGTTGATTAAGCTCTCATCCTGTTGTAAAATGAAACAGTTAAAATTATTTTAGAGAAAAGAGGAACTACATTATGGCACAGCTCTGGGGTGGTCGTTTTACAAAAGAAACAGACCAATTAGTATATAACTTTAATGCTTCGATCTCTTTTGATCAGAAGTTCTATAAACAGGATATCCGCGGAAGCATTGCGCATGTTACCATGCTTGCAGCATCCGGCATCCTTACAGAAGCAGAACGAGATCAGATCATCGACGGCTTAAACAGCATACTTACCGATGTGGAAAATGGTACACTTGAAATCACATCCAAATATGAAGATATTCACAGCTTTGTAGAAGCAAATCTGATTGACCGTATCGGTGATACCGGTAAGAAATTACATACCGGAAGAAGCCGTAATGATCAGGTAGCTCTTGATATGAAGCTCTATGTAAGAGATGAGATCGTTGAAATTAAAGCTCTTGTACTGGAATTAATGAACACCTTACATTCCCTGATGAAGGAACATATCCACACATATATGCCCGGATTTACACATTTACAGAAGGCGCAGCCGATCACTCTCGCCCATCACTTTGGTGCATACATGGAGATGTTCAAGCGTGATTACGGCCGTCTGTGTGATATCTATGCAAGAATGAATTACTGTCCACTGGGCTCCGGTGCTTTAGCCGGCACAACTTACCCTCTGGATCGTGAGCTAACTGCTTCCCTGCTTGATTTTGCAGGTCCTACTCTTAACAGTATGGATTCTGTCGCAGACCGTGATTACTGCATCGAATTATTATCCGCTCTTTCAACGATCATGATGCATCTGAGCCGTTTCTCAGAGGAGATCATTATCTGGAATACAAATGAATATCAGTTTGTCGAACTGGATGACGCATACAGCACAGGAAGCTCGATCATGCCACAGAAAAAAAACCCTGATATCGCAGAGCTGGTTCGTGGTAAGACCGGACGTGTCTATGGCGCACTGACTTCTCTCCTTACCACAATGAAGGGAATTCCGCTTGCTTATAATAAGGATATGCAAGAGGATAAGGAATTTACCTTTGATGCGATCGATACCGTAAAGGGATGTATCGCATTATTTAACGGTATGATAAAAACTATGACTGTAAATAAAGACCGTATGGAAGCATCTGCAAAGAACGGATTCACAAATGCTACGGATGCTGCCGATTATCTGGTAAACCACGGTGTTCCATTCCGTGATGCTCACGGCATCGTAGGTGAACTGGTTCTCACCTGTATCGAACGGAACATCTCGCTGGATGAGCTTCCACTAGACGATTACAAGGCAATCTGCCCGGTATTTGAAGACGACATCTATCTGGCGATCAGCATGGAAGAATGTGTCAATAAACGTAATACAATCGGTGCTCCGGGACCGGAAGCTATGAATAAGATCATCGAGATCAACGAAGCTTATCTGAAGGATCTGAATAAGTAAGGAGATGAATCAGAAATGAATCGAACAACAAAAGCAAAATATGATCTGGCTGAACGAATGTTAAATGTTCACATCGAACCGGCCGAGGTTGCCATAATGAGCGATCTTCCACTCGAGGAAGTAGAAAAGCTGAAAGCAAATCTCATGAAAAACAGCGACACCGGCGGCACAACCGTTCAGGACTATATGGCAGAGCTTGCCACCGAAGCCAAATCACAGCTAGAAGCTCAAAACAAGAATAAATAGAGCAAAAAAAGCACAATAAATGTAAAAACTAAAATAAAATATGGGAAATCACAATAACACAGATTTACCTATAAACAAATAAAGAGGTATCTATATTTTGTTCTACAGACCTTTTTCATGTCGGTCCTTAACGAACCGCAAGGCGGTGAGTTTAGTACCGCTACGTGATAACTGAGCCCTTACCAAGGCTATTTAGCCGAGGTTAGTTCAAAGTTATACAGCGTAAAAATAGAATGAAAATGCTCTGTAGAATAAATATATAGATACCTCTTAATCGTCCATATATTATCTGAGGTAGCCCTTTAGAGATTTGATCGCACTCTTTTCGATACGGCTGACCTGCGCCTGTGAAATTGCGATCTCCGATGCGACCTCGGTCTGTGTCTTTCCTTCAAAGAAACGGAGCCTTAATATATTATATTCTCTCTCGTTTAATTTCTTCATTGCCTCTTTCAATGAAATATTCTCTACCCAATTTTCTTCTTTATTCTTCTTATCACTTAACTGATCTACGATATATAACGTATCTCCGCCTTCCTGATAAACAGGCTCATATAATGAAACCGGTGTCGATATGGCATCCAGTGCTGTCGTGATATCTTCCGGTGCTACATCGATCTCCTTTGCAATTTCATCCACGGTCGGTTCCCGATCCAACTTCTTTAACAAAGCATCCTTTGTGTAGATTGCCTTATATGCAATATCTCTTAACGACCTGGATACCCTGATACTGTTATTATCCCGCAGATACCTCCGACATTCTCCAAGTATCATCGGAACTGCATATGTCGAAAACTTCACATTCAGACTCCGGTCAAAATTATCAATTGCTTTTATCAATCCTATGCATCCAACCTGAAACAGATCGTCAGGGTTCTCATTTGAATTCGAAAATCTCTGGATCACACTCAGAACCAGTCGCAGATTGCCCTTGATAAAGGTCTCTCTGGCAGCCATATCTCCCTGCTCGATCCTGTCAAACAATTCATCCTTTTCCTTGTCTGTCAGTAACGGAAGTCTGGCTGTATTCACACCACATATCACTACCCTGTTCAGTGCCATATCATGTTCCTCCTGCTTATGTCTGCCTGTCTGTCAAACGGATTTTTTCTTAGGCCTCATAAGAAAAGGATTTACATTTTCAAGGTAGATTATTCATTTATTTAATTCTTTCTGAACTCTAACAGTTCCAGTCCTTCATTATGCTCAAGCACCTGATTGATAACCCATTCATTTGCAAATAACAATAATGGATTACCCTTCATATCCTTCACCTTCTTAACATCGCTGACACGTTTCAGCTTTGTAAGATCTGTAGATGGATCTTTTACCCAACGGATATAGTTATAAGGGATCGGCTCTAAACGGATCTCACATCCATATTCATTCTCCAGTCTGTATTTTAATACATCAAACTGAAGAACACCTACAACACCTACGATAATCTCAGACAATCCTGCTGTAAACTCCTGAAAGATCTGAATTGCACCCTCCTGTGCGATCTGAGTAACACCCTGTACAAACTGCTTACGCTTCATCGTATTCATCTGAACAACACGACAGAAATGCTCCGGCGCAAATGTCGGAATTCCTTCGTACTGGAATTTCTTACCCGGAAATGTAAGAGTATCACCGATTGAAAATAATCCCGGATCAAATACACCGATTACATCACCCGCATATGCTTCTTCTACGATCTTACGATCCTGCGCCATAAGCTGCTGCGGCTGGGATAATTTTAATTTACGCTTACTGGCTGCATGGTAAACCTCCATACCGGCTTCAAATTTACCTGAACAGATACGCATAAATGCGATTCTGTCACGATGCGCTTTATTCATATTTGCCTGTATCTTAAATACGAAAGCTGAAAATGGTTCTGTAACCGGATCGATCACACCCTGATCCGACATTCTTCCAAGAGGAGGTGTCGTCATTTTCAGGAAATAATTCAGGAACATATCGATACCGAATGTATTCAGTGCAGAACCAAAGAATACGGGTGAAAGCTCTCCCTTCTGAACCTTCTCGAGATCGACTTCATCGGTTGCACCGTCAACCAATTCAATTTCTTCCTTAAACTGGTCATACAGGTACGGTCCGATCAGATCCTTAAGCTCCTGATCCTCGATATGATATTGCGTCTCCGCAGCCTTCTTCGCACCACCGGTTGAGATTGCTTCAAAGGTATCGACCATCTTGGTCTCTCTGTCATAGACACCCTTAAATTCCTTACCGGAACCGATTGGCCAGTTCATCGGACAGGTACGTATTCCAAGGACATTTTCAATCTCATCTAACAATTCAAATGTATCTCTTGCATCACGATCCATCTTATTAATAAATGTAAAAATCGGGATATGACGCATTACACAGACCTTAAAAAGCTTGATCGTCTGTGCCTCTACACCCTTTGAGGCATCAATAACCATAACAGCAGAATCCGCAGCCATCAGGGTTCGATATGTGTCTTCTGAGAAATCCTGATGTCCCGGTGTATCAAGAATATTGATACAGTAGCCTTCATAATTAAACTGAAGAACGGATGAGGTAACTGATATACCTCTCTCCTTCTCAATATCCATCCAATCGGATACCGCATATTTGGAATTTGCTTTTCCTTTTACCGATCCTGCCGTATTGATTGCACCACCAAACAGGAGAAACTTCTCTGTTAAAGTCGTCTTACCGGCATCCGGGTGGGATATGATCGCAAATGTTCTTCTTTTCTTAATCTCGTTTTCGATATTCTTGTCTGCCATTTCTAATTTCCTCTTTTACTCATAATTGAATCTTTATTTTTTTTAGCCCACATCATCAACGATTGAATGTTGACCGACATTTTTTCCAATTCAGACAGAACCGAATCAAACTGCTCCAGTTCTCCTTCATCTACAATTCCATCGGAGGTGATATTGATCAGTTGCTCCGTAATATTCTCCATCTTCTGAGAAGATCCAAGGAACTGAAGGATCAGTCGATCCAAGCTATCTGCATTGATCGGTTTCACTGTCTCACGACCGATTGCACACTCCCCTGAGCAATACATATTACAAAGCTCCGGTATCTCATATACATCCGCCATCGCCAGAACTTCTTCCGGATAAGGAACTGACATGCCAAGCTCGATCCGTGATAACCGCGTCCGGTCAATATTTAAAATCTCAGCCGTCTTTTCCCGGCTGGTAAGATTTGGATTATTCTTTGATGCATTATATCTTGCGATATAATACGGATTATTCAGTGCTTTCGTAGCTTTTTTACTCATATCATGTTCCTCCAAAACTTCACTTATGTAGCAGTACATAAATTTTCATCATCATATTACCACACAATCTACATTCTGAGAAGAAAAAAGAACCGACTTATCAGAAAATACAGTTTCTTCTAACAAACCTTCCTTATCTGCACAGGCACAGAGATTATATTCCCGACCTGTTTTATCTGTTATTCTGAATTCTCGGAAATAGACATTTTTCTTTTTCATCTCTGAACGATCCATAATTTTTTTCTGAGTCGGATCTGAAAAATCAAGTCCTTTTCCTGTCATCTTACCAAATGATTCCATCCGGGTCCAGACCCGCGCAAAATATAACGCAGCCGCATCCGGATCCAACTTCTTATATTGTTCTTTGTCCGCTTCTGAAAATAACCGGTTCACGATCTTCTCCCGTCCACCCTGTATCAGCTCGATATCAATGCCACAGGACAGATCGTGTTTCGTTTCTTTATGAAAGATCAGAACTGCAACGCATCCGCTGTGACTGATATTAAATGCTATCTCAGGATGATCTGCCAGATAAACCTTGCCATGCTCCATGATCTGATAGCGACAGTCTTTCTCAGACAAATGACACTCTTTTAACGCCCGGTCAAGCAAAATTCCCGCAGCAACCGACAATTTCTTATCCTTCTCATATCGAAGCCTATTCACTTTTTCCAAACGATACTCAGACAGCTCTTCCAGATACTTTTTCATCTGCTCCTCTGTCATATCCGACACATCCGCATACCAAATCAGCATGGAAATTTTCCTTTCTATCTATTCATGTAAATCTTTTTCTAGTATAACCATATTCCGGTAAAAATCAAATTTAAAAAAACCCCACATACGAAAGTTTGAAAAACACTAACGGTTTCATACACCTCCACATGCAGGATTCTTTCATACTATTTATTATAACGTGCAAAGATTCGGGAAATCTCTCATATCCCTATTCACTTCGTCAATATGCAGTCCTTTGTAAGAACTATCTACTGCATTATAGGCTTTCTGCATCTCTGCTGTACATGCCATCATAGATGCAGGCACGCCGACATACATATCATTGATCGAAATCTCGATCTCCCCAGGATTCAATGTAATGGAATCCTCCTTCTCATTATATGGTTTATCCATCAGGATTCCTTTTACTGCCCTACTGAAATACGGCATTACATTTGGCACTGATATATATTTCTTATTTAACAAAAGTTCTTTGTAGCCATCCTTGAGCACACATAACTGCTTTTCTTCCTGAATATCATTTACAAATGCAGCAGCTACCTTCTGCATAACTTCATCCCGTCGGTCATTTGTCGGTGAACCAAACATAACATTGATATCATTCTCCGCAAGCTTCTTATCAGAGAATGCAACGGATAACATCTTCTCCGGACCATATGCTCCGATACCGCTGAATAAACGACGATAAATCTTCTCCATCGCATCCTTGACAGGAACAACTCTTCCGTTATCAATATTTGCTTCATTATCTAACATCAACCGGATCAATCCATCCTTTACCTCATTGATACGACTGTCATTTACATAATCAGTCGGAAGGAATTCATGTCTGGCTGCATTCTTTAATATATTCTTGGTTGTTACCTTACCTTCATTTGCAAGATCCTCGATTGAATTCTTCAGATCTTCTCCGAACTGGGAATAGATCTCATCCAAACGCTCTGCTCGCTGCTGCAACCAACGAAGTGTATCACCAAACAGATCCTGTGCATCAATCTCATCCATGATCCGATTTCGTTCTGCAGCAAGTGTCTCTTTGATACAGGCATCATAATATCCATTCTCTGTCTCACGCTTTGCAGACGGAAAAGTGAAGAAACGTTTTGCTACAATCTCACATATAGATTCTATAATTCTGGAATATTCACCGGATGGTGTATATTTGCTGTGAAGCTCCTGCAGCTTCTTAACCTCTGCCATCATACCTCTGGTAGAATCTGCCACACCGGCTGTCGGTGCTCCGATAATATCAATTGCTGCATACGGACCGCATTTCTCGATATATCTGGCAATTACCGCATCTAAGGAATTCCATAATTTATTCTTAATGGACTTGATCATAACCGGAAGCTCCTTATCCATATTATCAAGCTTCTCACCCATATGTTCTCTGAGTCCGTCTGTATGCTTCTTGATCATCTTATAGGTTGGCTTCGTAAACTGTCCAAACTGGATCAACCCGTTCACACTGAGGTTGATCTCATCCCCCGGCTCTGCATGAAGAAAAGCATCCAGTTCCTTTAAAGCATCCTTAATATCCGTTTCAATCTGCGGATTGTCGAACGGAGATACAAATAATCGCTTATACGCCTTATTGAACAGATCACTCTCACAGATATTCTCAATCTCACGGATTGGTATCTTATAATCTGCTTCACTGACAACCTTATAATAACAGTTTGCTGTCGCAATCTCAGAATCCGAATGCTCCATCTTCCAGTTTGTCACAGAATATTTCTCGTTATCAAAGAACACATCACGAAGCAGCTTCCTGTCATCATTTACATCATTGTTACCGATATATTTATTACATGCAAGCTTATATAAGAAGCTTGCTGTATCCATAAGAATTGTTCCCTCCGGCAGATATCCCTGACTGTCCTTTTTACCGGATACAAGCATACATGCATCGAACAGATTCTCCCGGATCACCATCTTGTGAGTGGTGCTTTCAAATATATATGCATCATCCTTTTCTGAAAGCTTCATATAATAATCAACTTCTTTTAACGCAGCACAGCCATTTGCCATCATTCGGAACATTAATTCCGGATCTTGGGTTACGCTCTTGTTGCCAAATATAACATCCGGCATTAACAAACAGCCTCCGATCCGAAGATTCGCCCACTTTTTTGCCTTTCCGTATGCACGAATATTATATGCAAGATCGGATAAGATACCGCTTCCGGTTCCGCCGGAAAGACTTGATACGATGATCACATCCATCCAGTTACCATTCGCTTTATCATGGATCTCTTCCAGTCTGTCAAATAACAGCATACGGATATCTTCATAAGCATTTGAAAACATCAGTCGTCCGATCTGACGATTGCCATGCGCACCATCCTTTGTCACTGTTACATCCGGAAAATCTGCATCCATCCAGTTTGCTAGATTCGGATGTACCGGATTCTTCTTGATTCCATCCGCAAGTATATTTTCAATATTAGGTCTGTAGATACTTAATACTTCAAGTGCATTAAAACCAATATGTTCTTTACTGTCCTCAATTGTCTGTTCCATCTCGGGAATATCTGAATCAACCATCAGAAAATGAATATTATCCTCCGGTGTGATATCATCGACCATCATTCCTTTTAAATTACAAACTGTTCTGCTTCCGATTCCACCTAAACCAATTACAAGCAAATTCCCATTAAACCGGTCATCATGACTGATCCTTCCAAATACGCGGATGTCTCTCAGTTTGCTAAATTCTTCTTTTTGCGTATCAATAAGTATCATATACAATCTCCTTAATTATAACCATTCCCCCGGCACAGAAGCGGGTTCAGCCAATTCTGCGCAGCTCCGTCACAAATATACTAACATATATATTTTATGCTAACACTATTTTATGTGATTTTCAACAAAAAGCTACATATTTTTTAGAAGTTTTGTATTCTTTTTCCTATACAATCTTAACATTCTACACATAACTCTTATTCTTTATGCATAAATTTTTGCGACAAAAAAGTCCATCAGACTTGCTCATTCAGAAAACTGACTCTGCTATAAATGACTCGCTGCGATTTCTATTCGCTGCACATGCCTGATTCGTAAATACTCCTGTGCTAACTCGCCTTCGACTCAAACAAGCACCCGTATTTACTGGCAATGTGCATCTCACTACGAAATTCTCGCTGATGTCATTTTATAACAGAGCCAGTCCTCTGAAGGAAACAAGTCTGATGGACTTTTTCTGTCTATAAATTTCTCTAATAAAATATTATACAAAATACTTAATACCATCTTCTCATAGTAATTTTCATTACTATAAGTAAAATGTAGGCAAATTATATATTATTCATTGGTTAAATATACGACAACACCCTTGTTTGCCGGGAGGTCTACGATCAGCTTACCATCGCGGATCTCAAGGCTTTCTCCACCTGTACAGTCACCGCCTGCGGCTACAGCGTTTCTCTCCTGCTTATGCATAGTCTGTTCGAATTCGCCGATCACACGATGCATGTTGTTCATGGTATCATTCAGATTTCCAAACAGATTCCATACTGCCTGTCCGAAGTCTGCGCCTGTTTCCAGTGCTTCTAATGCCTTACGGATATCTTCTGCCTTATAGCGGATCTCACCGGAGGCTCCAACCAACTGACCGGCTTTATCAAGCAGCTCATTTCGTGCATTTCCCCATGCCTTTGCTGTTGCATCATCTGTACAGGTATCCTCCTGTACTTCTGTTGACTGATCGATCGTCAGGAGGTTGACTGCTTTATTTGCACCAATCGGCAGATTGATCTCCATGTGTGCACCGTTATCTGCATTATTCAATGCTGTTACAACTGCACGTCCATCCAGACATCTTGCAAATGCAAACTGTCCGGTCGTCAGATACAATTCCCGGTAGTCTCCATAGGTCAGTTCCGGAAATCTCTGTTTCAGATGTCCAAGTGTTGTATACAATGCAGGGAGCTCATCTTTTTCATTAAAATCAGCCAGATTCAGATCCGGACGCAGATTCCAGTCTGAACCATTCTCCTTATTGCCCGGTATACCGAATTCAGAACCGTAATAGATTGACGGAATTCCCGGTACGGTATATACGAGGATCGCTACATTGTACATATGCGCCTTGTTATTTAATTTACTGTAAATTCTTGCTACATCGTGGTTATCACAGAAGGTATATAACTTCTTATCACCTACAATGCCATTTAAACGCTTGATCGTATGTGCAATCTCAAAATAGTTATGGTCGTTATGTCCGGAATACAAGCCCTTATGCAGTTCATAATTTGTTACGGAATGGAGCATATCGTTATTTACCCATCTCGAATAATCTCCATGAATAACCTCGCCCATCAGCCAGAAATCCGGCTTTAATCCATTGCAGAAGGAACGTAATTCTTTCATAAAGCCAAAATCAAGTACGTCCGCAGCATCCAGACGGATTCCATCAATATCAAATTCATCGACCCAGAACTTTACGGTTTCAAGATGATAATTCTTTACTTCCGGATTCCAGAGGTTTAATTTCGCAAGCAGATTATATCCGCCCCAGTTATCATAGGAAAATCCATCGTTATATTCGTTGTTACCCCAGAAATTCACATTGCAGTACCAATCCTTGTATCTGGAATTCTCCCGGTTCTGCTTTATATCCTGAAATGCAAAGAAATCTCTGCCTGTATGATTAAATACACCATCTACGATGACCTTTACATCATTTGCATGACAGTTCTTTACGAACTGCTTAAAGTCATCATTTGTTCCAAGTCGTCTGTCTACCAGCCGATAATCGGTTGTATCATATCCATGCGAACCGGATTCAAATAACGGTCCTATATAAATCGCATTGCATCCGATCCGCTTCGCATGCTCCGCCCATTCATTTAACTTGTCAAAATGTGCTCCCGTCTCTCCATTGTTATCATGTGGACATCCACACAATCCAAGTGGGTAAATATGATAAAATACTGCGCTGTCATACCATGCCATAGTCTTTATCTCCTTTTATCATTTTTTGTATACATATTGCAAAAAGCCATACATATCACTCATGTAAAATTATACCACAAACCTGTCGTATACGCGAAACTTTTATGCAAATTCCGATTTCCTATATATTCCATATAAATTTATCTTCCTGCATTTCATTTTTTCCCGACACATAATCATAAAAACTCTGTACACAGGGAGGCTTATAAGCAGTCGCGTCACAGATTATAAAGAAGAAATATTCGGTTGTTAAGATCTCTTTTGATGTTATCTGTCTGCTTACAACTGCATGTATGACTGGTATCTTCCTCGGTCACATCAAAGGTCTTGGAATCGGAACTATCCTTGCAGCCTTTACAATGGGAAAAGGCATTGCCATCGCCGGACAGATCATTGATAAACGTATGATCTTTGTTACCTATCTGTCCAGAAAGAAATAGATTTTTATATAAATATTTTGACCAAAAATAAAATTCCATGAATGGGATAACAGGGAGCCGGAAAGCTCCTGTGTTACCCCACCATGGAATTTTTTTAACTTAAATTTACAGTTTTATTTTACTGTGACCTTCACCCGTTTATTTACTCCATTTAATGCAGTAACATAGATATAACAGGTTCCTTTTTTCTTTGCATGGATCGTACCCTTTGCTGTTACAGTAGCAACCGCTTTATTGGTACTGCTGTAGCGAAGCTTAGCACCATGCCCTTTGGATAACAGTTTCTTCTTGTTATCCTGTAAGATAAGCTTAGTTGTTATCTTTGCTGTTTTACCTTTCTTTAAGGTATACTCTGTCTTCTTGCACTGAATCTTCTTTACATTTGTATATGTCTTGTTCTTCGGACCTGCGATATGGAGGGTCAGTCCTGTAGCAATATACTGCTTCTTTCCATTCACAATACGATATGCCTTGACGCGGACTCTGTATGACTGCTTCCGATTCAGACTCTTGCCTTTATACTTACTCAGTACTGTTGCGTTCTTCTTTGCACCTGAAATCTTCTTAACAACAGTCAGCTTCTTTCTGTTACATGGAGCTGCATAGACATCATATCCCTGTGCCCCCTTAACAGCTTTCCAGGTCAGTTGGATTCCCTTCTGTGTCCAGACAACCTTCTGTTTGCTGGAAAGTGTCTGTGAATTCTTCTCGATCTGCTTCTTAGTCAGTTCCTCTACAACCGGTTTTTCCGGTTCTAACGGAGGCTCCGGCGTCTTAACAACCGTTACCATGATCTTAATCGGTACATTCTGTAACAGCTTCTCATCAACGGTACATACCAGTTTGCTCAGATCTGTATTGTTCGTACGGACATCTGCTGTGATATCTGTACCATTCATACTCCATGCATTGATCTCGTAGCCAGCGATCACCGATGCTGTCATTGTAACCGTGCTGTCCCGATATACTTCAAGACTGCCGGATCCGGCGGATACATCCTGCATAAGATCATTCTGTTTTTTGCGATCCACATGAACAGCTATTGTTCCTGCCTTTGCTCCATCTGCTGATACCAGCTCATACTGAAGTTCTACCTTTGGAATCTCCTTATAAGTAACTGCAACCTCTACATTTTTCTCAAAGCCTGTATCTGGTGCCTGAATCCTGATCTGCTTATTGTCTGTATTTTCTATATCAGAAACCGTCATATCACTGTAAGCTGCACCATCCATCATTACTGTGATCTGATCCACTTCATATCCGGTCTTCGGTACTGCTGTCATAACGATATCCTCTGTGCGGCATCTGTCAATATAACCACCGGATGCAACATTACACTCCAGTGTTCCGTTATTATCACTGTTATATGCGACAGTTGAACGATCAAGCAGAACGAGTACAACACGCATGGATTTGTTTACACTGTTAAATGAACTTTCCTTCGCATCCTTTCCGGTTGCGATCGTCTGTTCTTCTGAACCGGTAAATAGCTTCCACGCAGAGATCTGATACTGCTCCGGTACATCTGCTTTCATAACAACCGGCAGATTCTTTACGATCTTTGTATCATTGCTGATCTGCACTGAATCGCTCCATGCCGTAACAACATCATCTACCTGCTGTCCCTGTTCATTTACCGCTTCAAAATGAAGTGTTTCCATCTGGAACATATTGACAACCAACTTGATCTTCATGTTCTTCTGGACGTTGGATACTACATACTGATCTCCTCCGGTTGCTGCAACTGTATAATGTATATCATCTGTATAGATTCTCCATTCTGATACAGTAACGGATTCCGGAAGATCTGCTGTAAGTGTCACCGTTGATCCCTTTGCTGCCTTGCCATCCTGAACCTGTTCTGAGACATTGATCTTACAGCCTGCAACCGATGTATCCGGATCTTCTGCGATCACTTCTGTCTCAAATAAATATGTCTCTACCGGTTCAAATTCAACAGCCACAACAGTATCTGTCTCCACATTATCGAGTGTGATCTCTGTTCCGGCAAAGATACTTCCGTCAGTATTTTTCTGGATCTTTGCTGAACCACCATGAGAAACCGTCCACTGTTTTACGACATAATTCTCATCTGGAACTGCCTGAAGCAGGATACTCTTTCCCGTAAGGATGGTCTCACCTGTATCGATCTTGCTTCCATAGTTTCCGGCCTTTACATAATATGCCTGAAGACTTCCGTTTTCCGGCTGATCGTAATTCAACTGGTAGGTTTTTGCTGCAAATGATACACTGACATGAACACTGCTGCTCAATGCTGAAATGATCAATGTATCTCCATTTACCACATAATCAGTTCCGAGAACCAGATCATTTCCATCGCTTCCTGTTACCTTCCATGCTTTGATCTTATAATTATCCTTTGGAATTGCTTTAAAGGATACCTTGCTCTGATCTGCTAATCCGGCTCCGGATGCAAATGGCTCTTTGGAGTCTCCACAATATCCTTTTATCGTTCCCTTGCCATCAGACTCATATCGGACTGTATACTGGTTCGATACGATCTGATATTTTCCTCTGTTCAGAGTGACGTTATATTTCTTCAGGAATTCTTTTACCAGATCTATATACTCACTGTCTTCTTCGGTTCCAACTGTAAGCCATGCGATTCCGGTCTGGTAAACACCTGCTGACGAATTTTCATCTAACTTCGGCTCAGCCTCTATTGTTATCAGATCCGATAGCTTATATTTAGCTGCATCTGAATCCAGAATACCGGATTCTGTGTCATCACCCGCATATTTTACATCAACATCTGACAGGCTTAATACTTTATCTGCCGTGTCATCCTCTGATATATCATCCTTTGATGGAGCAGTAATAACGATCGGCCGTTTGCTTACAGTAAGCATCTTCATCGCATATGATTTGGTCTGACTGGTACCGCTCTGTCTGGTTATCGTCGCAGCAAATGTATGCTGTCCCGGCCATTTCGGTGTAAATGTATTACCGGTTATATTTTCTGTTACAACCTTATCATCTCCATCTACATAGGATACCTGATAGGATACAGAAGCATCCGCTGCTAGCGGTTCTGTCGTTATATTACCGGATGTATTATTTTCCCGTTTTCCCTGTCTGACTTCTAACTTAATGGTATTGCCATATTCCGCATTGTTGCCTGAAAGAACGTATACCGTATCATCGGTACGATCTATTACATAATAAACGGTCTGTGTATCTGTAGGATATAATGATGTATTTCCTCCATAGGATACAGTTACCGTATAATCTCCGGCTTCTTCCGGATTCCATACAACAGACGCATTACCATTCTTATCTACAATGGTTGATATATCACGAATGGAACCGGTTCGGTTATTGAAGAAGTTTACATTTACAATTCCTGTTTTATCGATATTGACAGAAGATGTAACTGCCTCTGCAACATGGATCTGAACCGTTGTCTGATCTCCCTTTATGATATCTTCAACCTGTGTATCATATGTTTCATTCACAGTAACGACCTCGCCAGGGGTAACACCATACTGGTTAGAAGCACTACTTCCCATAAGAGAAAAGGCATCATCCGTAGCGATCTTCAATTCATTAAATGTTGTAACGATCTGCTCCTGCTGGTTCTCATCTGTTACCGTCTGCTCTGTCTTATAATAATAAATCTCATCGGCAGTCCGATCTGCTTCGGCGGATTTTGCATACATGATATAAGCATTATTTCCTTCGTATGCCTCCGGCCAGTACAGATACCAGGTTGTTCCATCAACCTCGATATACTGCTGATTTGTAGTGCCGGCAGATTCTTCTTTATATCCGGCATAAGCAGGCACATAGGACTGAACAGTACCGACATACGCTTTTGCTGTAATTGCTCCATCTGTGTTCTGCTCTAACTGATACCACTGTGTAACTGCTTCTGACATAGCATCCGTGCTGTACAGCAATATCTCACCATCGGCTGTTACTGCTGTATATGCATAATAAGTCTTGCCCGCTGCAGTCTCTGTCACCTGTTCTGTTACAGGCTTTATTGTATCTGCATCAACTCCGTTCCAGAGAGCGGCTGCATCACCGGTTGTTCCACTCTGGAATACATTTGGTATTACTTCATTTAATTTCACCTTTGCAGTTGCTGTTCCTGCTGTCTCGTTATATCCTTCCAGTACATACCATTCATTTGTCTGGCTGTCAAAATAGATAAATGCCGGTATTACCGCATTCGGATATACGGCAGATACCGCTGCACCATTCTTATACTGAACAAATGTCTCCTTCTGCGTTCCGATCGTAACCGCTACCGTCTTCGATACCGTACGTTCATTGGTAACTGTCCGTGTCTGTGTGTACTGTCCAAATGCTGTATTAGTTCCCTTATTTGCACTGTCGGACTGTGTATTGCTGATCGTTGCTGTCATCATACTGTCAGCTCTTCCGACATGCAGGATACCCGGAGCTCCATATGCATATAACCGCACACCCTTTATCAGCTCAGAAAGAACGCATCGATAAGAATTGCCATCCATATCTTCTGTAATGCCATTCAGCTTCAATGTGCTTCCATTTATACCGGAAGCTTCTTTGTCCGTCAAGTTTACCCAATTGACCGAACCTGCTTTTCGAACCTGCCATGCATAGGACAGACCGCCTTTTGCATTTGCAGATGGAAGTGCATCGATCACAAAGCTTGCATTACCGCCGACAACAACTCTCTGAACATTTGTCATACTTAAGATATCCGGTTTCTCACTGTCAGCCAGTGTATGAACGGATACCTCTGGTGTGTATTCGGAGTATACAGTCTCGCCTCCGCTGTTTGTTCCAACTGAACGAAGTGCAAATTCATATTCCGTCGATGGTTTCAGTCCATCATAGGTGTAAGAAGCACTGTCGCCACTGATCGTATCTAACAGACTGTATTTATTGGTTGTAATACCATCATTAAATACCTGATAGATCTCATATTTCTCTGCCTTCTTATAACCACTTTCCCATGCAAGCGTTACGGAATCCGCGGTCACTGTATCCACACTGATATCTTCCGGTGGAGATGGCGGCTGTTCGACATTCTTTACAACAAAGCCAAGAATCGGAACATTGCTATCGCCAAGCTTTGCCTGCCAGATACCAAATTTGGTACTGAAGCTGTACTGAGAATCCGTCGCCGGCGGGTAAGCTACCACGCCTTCCTTTGATACTGATGAATAATCAAATGTTGTCTTACCGGAGCCCCAGCCACCGCCAAGCTTGACACCACCGCCATAATTCATCTTCGCTACCTTGGCATCAATTTCACCTTCTACACCAAGTGTCAGTTCGAAGCTGTTCGTCTGGGTCATTGTTTTACTGCTCTGTGTATTGTCCGTAATATTCATAGCTACCGTTGTCTGGTCATTGACCTTATTATTGATCTCTATCCAGTTCGGATAGCCAACGAAACCTTTCATTCCAAGCGAGCTGGTCGCATAGGTATCCGGACATCCCGGCGTACTGGACAGAATATCCTTCGTAATTACCTTATTCTGCAGAGTTTCATCACTTTCTGCAAATCGGTTAAAGGTATCTACATCCATGGTCGAATAGACCGGCTGCTGCTGCACTCCGACCTCCATGGTATACGATGCACTTCCATTCGCCGGTGTGATGACATATTCATACAATATAACCGGCGTTCGATAAAGTACTACCTGATTCTTCGTACCATCATTTTCAAAACTGATCGAATACTCATGGGAAAGCTCATCCTCATACGACCACTCCCAGTCATGGGTATAGGACGCCTCCGTATGGAACTGCAATGCTGAAGAACCGATGGAAAATGATGCATATGCTCCGATGGATGCCATTTTCGTCTTACTGGTTACCGTTCCTTGTCCGGATAGCTTACCATATAAGGTTTCTCCGATATTGCCATTATAATAATTATCCTGAAGCTCTCCAAAATATGGAGCAGCCTGTAATATAGCCAGAATATCTACATTACTGTATGTATATTTCTTGCTCTTAAAGGTAAATACATCTGTATCTTTATCCGCATCAACTGCTGCGATCGCCAGACATGGGAAATCACTCATGCCGACATGCCGCACCAGCTCGTTTGAAGTCGAATCAAAATAACTGCCCGGTGTACAGATACCGGTCGATGAATCCTTGTTCTGTTCCTTACCGGACATGTTCACCCGGTAAAAGTACCGGTTAAAGCTCTGTTGCTTATATCCGGTCGTATATAAAACCTGCTCAATTCCCAGATCATTTTCATCAAAGTTTCCTGCCACACATCCGTCTACCCAGGTATCGGATATGATATAACCGCCGATTCCTTTATCACTGCTCTGACATACCTTGGCTGTATAGTCCTTTTTCCATGATTCATTTTCAAACTTCCAGAAAACACCATCTAAGAAAACCTGCTCCGCATCATTTCTTCCGTTTACTGCCGCACAGGTCAATGCAGGAAGCGGATGCACATTATCATCTTTATCAAAGCCTGCATTTACAAAATTACACATATCCATTACGTTTCCGCCGGATGGAATTAATGTCTCCACCTCTTCATTTGGATCGTATTTCAATGTTACCAGCATATACTTTTTATTTGAACCGGATTTATCTCCATCCGGGCCATCATTATCACTGTATACACCGGCAACTACAACTTCCGGGAAGCCATCAAAATCAATATCACCTGCTGCTACAGATGCGTAACGCATATATACACTGCATGTATCCTTATCCATTACATACTTATTCATCTGCTGTGGTTTCTTGTTCTCTACCTTATAACAGGCAAATACAGAGCTTCTCTGCTGCAGCTTCTTTCCATCACTGTCATCGTGGATATTCGAATAGGAACCAACCAGAAGGATCTCATCTTTACCATCCCGATTGATATCCGAAGTTTCTATCGACATGTTGATTGTTGCTCTTGCTGTCTTACCATTATTGGTAAATTTACCTGCCATATCCGCTCCGGTATTTCCCATAAAACTACGAACCGAAATATTATCACTGATCGGCGATAAGGTGATTCCGTCCAGGATCATAATATACGGATCTCCACGTTTTGGAACATAGACTGCGATATCTTCATCTCCATCACCATCAAAATCTCCTGCCTTTAATGTAAAATAATTCTTATAGGCACTGTATTTTTCAAGCTGATTATCCCGAAGCCAGTCATTATCATCACCCGATCCAAGGCTGAAGGTCTTTCTTAATTCCTGACCTTTACCGGATGCACTGTATCTTGCTACAACAAGCTGCGGATCTTTTCCCAGTGATGCGCCAACAAGTGCAACCATATTATCACGTCCGGTTCCATACGGATCATAACCGTCTACATTTACATACTTGACATCAGCTGCGCCGGATGCTGTACGGCTCTGCATAAATCCATTGTTGTTCCGTTTCGAATCCGGTCCAACATAATAGCCCTTGATATCCGAGCTTTTCGTATAGTTATACGTCTCAGCATTTCGGTTCTTTCCACTGGATCGATACCATAAAAATGCTTCCATTTTTTCATTAAATGCAGAATAGCCGGAACCATATGGATTTTCACCGTCATTTGCATTAAATGAACTTGGTGTCGTCAGATTAAATCCATATTTATCCTTTCCGCTGTTATCTGCATTTGAAATATCTGCCTGCGTGACCGCCTGCCCCGGCGGCTCATCCGCAAGAACTCTGACCGGATTTCCAACCCCAGGAAACATACCGATCACCATCGAAATCGAAAGCATTGCTGCCATCCATTTCTTTCCCCATTTTCTGTTCATGTTCTCATCATCCCTTTCTTACATAAACGTTATTCTTGTTTCTGAATGCTGTCTCTGCATCCAAACCTCCAGTTACATAATAATTATATCGAAATATTTTCTAAAAAGAAAGAAAAATAGATACATTTTATAAATATATCCATCTTGTAAACACAATATGTGTATTTGTTCTGACAATTTGCGTTAGTTGATTAGAAGCGGATACAATTTAAAACGCATAATGTTATGCAAATATTGTCGGATCAAATCATTAATTATACCCCTCTTGCTTCAAAAAAAGACATTTTCATATGATATCCTTATAAAAATATATCCCAAATTTCGGACATATCTTAAACTGTAACATCATACGAAAATGTCTTATTATGTGCTTCAACTATTCTATTTTTTATTCATTAAACTGCTGTTCTATTATGAATGAATGCTATTCTATTTCCATTTTACTTGATAAATAAATGCTGTCTTCTGATCACATCTTATTTTGTAAGAAAATACTGTGCCTGAGTACATCTTACTTTGTAAACAATGCTTCTATAAATACATCTGCGATCAACTGCTGTCCCACTGCAGTCGGATGATCATCCGGATCTATATAATTTTCTGCATTCTGATTATTAAGCACAATATCATTCGATGAAGCAAAGGCTTCATAGCAATCTGCCAGTACAATATTCTTTTCTTTACATACTGTACTAATGATTGTATTTGCCTGACTGATCTTTTCTTCTGCATACTGTCCGATATTGACTGTTATCCCGCCTGCCGATATTTCATAATCCATATTACGATATGGATTATATAATGTCATGATCGCAATCCGGCAATCCGGCGAAGCCTTACGGATCAGATCTATACTATCTGAAAGATTATTATAAAACCGATTCAGATTATCTTCCGCAGACCGGTCTGCCTCCTCAAAGTCCCGGACAAATGTCTTTTTATTAATTTTTTTCCAAAGCGAAGAATCATCTCCTGCACCGGAATATCCATAAAAATAATCTTCATACTGCATAACAAAGAATTCAAACGGAAGAAGTGCATCATTCGTACCAATGCAAAATGTCACATAATCAGCATGGTCTAACAGATCTACCTTGCCTTTCTTGATATTTTGCCACATGTCGTCACTGAGCTGACCATTTACACCTTGATTACATTCGACAACCTGCATCCCCTGTTGTTTCATATAAGCAGCAATCCTTGCAGAAAATCGTTCATTCTCAGCATGTTCTAATGAATATCCATATGTAATCGAATCTCCCAATGCAACATATATAACAGAATCATCCGATACCTGCTCATCTAACTGCAACAATTTTGCATTATTCTTTGTACGACCATGCAATCCCCAGACGATTGCAATAACACATGCCCCGGCTACTGTGATCAGTCCGGCAGCCTTCCATTTTTTCATATCGATCACCTCTGTCTTATATAATACTCCCTTATAATATAACACTATTTTATATTTACAGGCTAACGAATTAGCATTTTACATACCCGGCGCCAACCCGAAGCCTTTCGTATTATCCTAATCCGGTATAATCTCTATATATACCTGATCGTATTTGTATTTCAGTTCTTGCTTGATCTCATCTCGGACACGATGCAGAATGCTGATATGTATAACGTCTGTTTTATTTCCAATATATACTTCGACCCAAAGCTTCCGTCCGGTCTGGATAACATCTAAGAATGTAACCTCATAGGGATAATCATTCATATGTTTATCCACGATTCCACGTATCTGATTTAAGACATCTTCCTCCGGCGCAAATAAAATCAGATTTTTAATGCTCTGGAAAATCTCCTTTACCGGTTCTGTTATAAGAAGCAGTGCCATAATTACAGCTACTGCAGGATCAATATATGGCGTCAGGAATCGAAATCTCGTTGTAAGCAATATCATCTGAACTGCAAATGCTACGGCTACTCCCATACTGCTTATAACATCAAGCTTCCACATATAAAGCTCAGCTTTGATCGTCGTAGACTCATACTTTTTACTGTAATGACCAAGCAACAGATACATGCCTGCACATCCAAGACATACAAGCAATTCAAATATAGCAATACTGCCGGCATCAACTTCATGTCCACCATGTAATAACAGCTTTATATTTTCAACCATTAGATTGCAGGTAAGTGCTAATAATACACTGTACTTTACCAGTAAAAACAACGATTCTACCTGCGCATATCCATATGGATGCTTCTCTGTCACCGGTTTATAAAGCAGGGGCACAAGCACCAGAAACGGTCCGATCATCACTAAATCCGCTGCATCAAACAAACAATCAGTCCACAAAGAATGGGAATGGGTAAACCATGCCATCACACCTTCCGCTACTATAAACAATACACTTCCAAGAAATGATAGTTGTAATATTCTCTTTTCAATCGTCAGTTTCTCTTTCTTTTCCCTACGTTCTTTCTTTTCCCTACGTTCTTTCTTTACACTGTCCTTTTTCTTCGTACTATTATCTGTCTTCATCTGTTTTCTCTTTCTTACTTTCATCTTTTTCTATTCTTCAATCTCACAACTACCACTATAACACAAAAATCCCGCCCGGCATACACCAAATGGGATTCTTTGTATCGTTCACAATTATATGCAAACATATAATTTTAATTATTAACTAACAAAAAGCCCCTGTTACTGCAATATAACAGTAACAGAGACTTTTTATTATTGACTATTATAATTCACGTTTTCGTGCAGTCTATTATTTGTTAGCGATTGCAGCCTGTGATGTCAGTCACAGTAAGACGCTCCCCTGCCTTGCCCTGACCGTAGGTATACTTTGCATACGAATCCACGCCGTAATCATCCAGCGCATATCCGTCTATCAGAAGTTCCTCTCCCACTTTTATCTCTGTCTTTGCTGTGTCTATATACACCGCATAAGCGGGTACGTCAAATATGCTGTCATAGCTGTCATATATAGCTTTGTCTGCATCCGTGGCAGGCTCGTATGCGAGCAGTACACTCTTTTCCCATACAGCTCGGAAGCCGTGAAGCTTGTGAGCACATCACCGTCTATACCGAAGCTTACCTTGTCCCTGTCTGAATCCGGTATCTCAGCCCAGCTATGAGAAGACTTGCCCGGTCATACTACGAATCCTCTATAAATCCAATACCTTTATAACACTACTCATATTTGTATGCTACGAGCAAACACTAATTAACTTTCCAGTATTTTATCTGTCTAACAATGTCCTCTCGTACCTTTTCCTCAGTTAAATAATCTGGAAATACACCATCCTTCTTATAATCATCTGATATTGTAATGTTCCTTTCAAGCAATTCTTTTAAAAATTTAATAATCTTTGCTTTTTTCTTATGATCAAAAGCCTTAAATGCTCGCAACAAATCTGTGTAGGTACTAATCTCTCTAATCAGCGTCCAAGTATCTTGTATAGTCATGTTATCGCTAATATATTCTTCAGCAATTCTTATACCATTCTTATCGCCTAGTAACGAAGTAAAATGGCAATACATATCAAAAGCATGTGCTGTTTTATACATATTTTTACTTCTTAATAATTCTTTGTATTCAGCATTTTGCTTGCTTTTGAGCCATTCCTTTTCTAAAGATTTCGGTACACAATATCTTTTATATTTTTCATATTGTCCATCACGAACCATCTGATAATAGCTGCCATCATATTTATCAAAAACAGCCTTGGCATCTTCAAAATTCTTATTACTCATAACTATTCTAGCTCCTAATTGATTATTGCTTCCCATATATCCCCATTTTTTATAAATGAATATCCATGTTCTACTAAAAATTTTACCTCACTTGAAAAATACCCATCTGCTTCTGCTGGATTATGAGATAAAATAAAATTTTTTCCCTGCGAAAGCTGTTGCTCTAAAAACCTTTCATTTATATACCACATATTATCATTCCAAACTATTTCTTCAATTTCTGCCCAGTTATCCAATTGAAAATATGTTGCATTTTTTTCCTTCGCAACATTAATGTATGATACTCCATCTTTGTTATATTTCCCCAAAACAACTGTTGTTGCGGTACTATTGTGTGTTGCACCTTTTGCCAACCGAGCATAAAAATACTGAATATTAATGTACCCTGTAAGTGTCACTTCTGCCAAAGCCAGATTACCTAATCTGCCCATCATGTCTGCTGCCTGCTCTGCAGAACTTAAATCTCCCGTAAACAAATAATCGAGGTTATCAGTCCACATTTCATAATTCAACGCTATCATCGCAACAACAAGTAAACCCAACATAGTGCCATATGCCACCAATGAAAACGGTGTTAGCGTAAGTGCGAAGAATTGAACAGCAGCCCAAACCAACATTGACGTTGCAGCAGCCGAAGAAAATGTAGCGCATAATCCTCCAAGCGTCAAAAGCGCCGATAATGAACCCCCATTCAGCCCTCCGGATATCATATACGCCCCTGCTCCGGTCTCCGGGTCTATGACCATATACCCTGTTCCCGACCAGCTGCCTATCGTCATGTCCTCTGCCGGAATTGTGACTATCTTACCTGCGTTTACGGCTTCCGTCACTGCCTGTTTTGTGGTGTCTGTTGTATTCAGTTTTTCCATCTCTTCCGCCATGTTAGCGGATGAGATGAGCAGAAGTTCTATCCCCTTCTCCTGTGCCGCAGCCAGTATGCTGATGGTTGATACGCTCTCGTATCCTGTGAGCTCCTCCCACACCGTACTCTCGTAAATATTGCTTACTTTTTCCCTTATTTCTCCTCAACTTAATCCAACCTATACATATCTGCATGTATTACATTATCTACTTGCATTAAGACCTAATATCATTTTCGCTGTTTTATTATTTTTGTCCATTGTTAATAACAGTTCTGCATATTCCTTAGCATGACTATAATCCATAATGCGTTCAGGAAGTCCATAAAAAAATAGGATTCTTTCTAAATTTCCAATGCTATTTTGTATTTTAAGTGCAAGTCTTGAATAATAATATGCCGCATGATATGCTCCCTCATAAAATGCTAACGGTCCCAATAACAAATCAATTAAGACGTCTAACCAGAACATATCCTGTGTAGTTTTAAACATATCCTGTGCAAATAACAGCAGGGTTACATTTTCTGTATCATTTGCACATATGATAATTGTATCTCTAATCAAATTCCTATCCATATCCTTACACAAGCCTTTAGCAAAATCAAATTGTCCGTCTAATATATATTTAACAAATTTTTTTTCCATTTCACTCATTTCCCTCCAGTGTATATTCAATTAACCCATGCATTTGATATAGATATTCTTCCATCATAAGACTTCATATAAGTTACCGTAACCTCATAGCCATTTAATACAGCTGTTTTTTTATATGCAGACTTATATGAACCTTCTTTGCCTGTTTTCATAACATTTACTATTATACTTTTTATATCCTCCCAATTTTTATCAGAAACCAAATATTCCCAATTATGTTCAGAACTTTTACTACCATTAATGATATGGTTTACTTTGTTATCGCTAAAACCATTCAGTTGTTCTAAACATTCAGAAGCATCCTGACCATTGACATACATATTATCGATTTTATTTAATCGACCATTAATTTGACTTGCCACGAATACTTCCACCAAAGCCAGATTACCTAATCTGCCCATCATGTCTGCTGCCTGCTCTGCAGAACTTAAATCTCCCGTAAACAAATAATCGAGGTTATCAGTCCACATTTCATAATTCA
>NZ_WWTL01000030.1:0-1372 GCF_009874105.1 Clostridium sp. BIOML-A1
TCGTAAAGCGACCCCATCATACCCGTGCTGAGCATGTATTCTCTTGAAGCGTCCTCATCACCAGTGAGGCTGATTACACTGTGGCTGTCTGTGTCCACGTCTATGTACAGGCTGCCCTCGCTGAGTCCGGATACCCGTCCGTACAGCTTATCACATCTCACCTCGTAGCCCGTGATACCTTCGCTCAAGTCTCTTACGGCTGTCACACCGTATACTATCTATATAGATTACTACATTAGAATTGTGCATCGCAGAATCCTCATTATAGTTGCTTGTACATATCACGTGATTATTTTTAGCTT
This sequence comes from Clostridium sp. BIOML-A1, assembly GCF_009874105.1. Lineage (NCBI taxonomy): Bacteria > Bacillati > Bacillota > Clostridia > Eubacteriales > Clostridiaceae > Clostridium > Clostridium sp. BIOML-A1. Next base: position 303 of record NZ_WWTL01000030.1, read on the forward strand.
ATATTTTATTAACTGATATTTTGAATTGTAAATCTCTGAAATTTTATATAATTCAGGTTTTTTATTCGCTTCATTAAGTAATCTTTCTACCAAACGGCAAAACTCAATCATTTGCTTTTTGCACTTTTTATGATATGAGCGAAAAATCCAGCCAGTTTCTGCACTAACATCACTTCTGCCAATGATTGTTTCTGCGATATTCATGCTGTTTTTTGCATCTAACTTACTTTCAACTTTCTTTCCCGTATCCAGCATTATATCTATAGAGTCAGGGATTATTAAACATGGTTCTAGCAAGCTATCCATCTTGAAGTATACGAGCCACGGCTTATCAGACTTCTCAATTTCAGAACTATATATTTTTGCTTTTTGAATGCGCCAAATATTCTCTTGTTTTGAAGAAATTTTCATACTTCTGTATTGATTATATTTTAATAAATCCTGATCATACATATAGAAAGAATTTCCATCATATTCTTTAAAAAATTTTTCTGCTTCAACAATATTCATAAACTTTCCTCACCTCACCATTTACTCGAGAATAGCTTTCCACAATTCATCATCAACCTGAGAAAATGTATAACCTAGTTCTGATAAATAATCTATTTCCCTCTGATAAAATCTTTTGCTTCCATCTCCAAACAAATATTGTAATTCCGGGTTATCTGTCAAAATAATTGTTTTATTAAGTTTAATTTGATTATCTATATATTGTTTATTTATTTTCCATATTTCGTTATAATTGTTATTTAAGCTTTTAACCAAATCTGACCATTTGCTCTCGTCTAATATAAAATATGTATAATTATTATCCGAAGCGTACACATTATATTTACCAGTTGTTCCTAAAACACATGTATCGCTTTCTTTGTTTTTTGTTGCTAATTTAACGTAATATTTTATTTGTGAATTGTTTAATGTTGCGCTTATGCTTGAGATACTCTTTGATAAGCCTAATTCCACCAAAGCCAGATTACCTAATCTGCCCATCACGTCTGCTGCCTGCTCTGCAGAACTTAAATCTCCCGTAAACAAATAATCGAGGTTATCAGTCCACATTTCATAATTCA
>NZ_WWTL01000031.1:0-1324 GCF_009874105.1 Clostridium sp. BIOML-A1
ATGCAATAGTTTCTCCAGGAACCGAAATACATACATTGTCTTCCGTAAAGCGCTAGACTATATATTATTATACAGGTTCAAGTATACTATCTGTTTCAGGGAAAACTCCCAGGTTCGGATGTTCAAAATTCAATGATGGGTAACAAGTACGATCGTAAATCTGTAAAACAGTTTGTCGGATATTAGGCTGTATCTCCTCAAAGCGTATTCGAATATCATTGAGAAGCTGCAGCGTCACATCGGATAATAATGATGGCAGCCATTGTAGAAGTGCCTTTTGCATTTCTAGTCTCTTTCTCGGTCTAGCTAGTTTTACTACATCGCGAAGATAGAATCTTAGATCACACTGCCTTTGCTGAGCTGGATCAATAGAGTAACAAAAGAGTGGTAAGGCCTCGTTAAAGGACAAGGACCTGAGCGGAAGTGTATCGTACAGTAGACGGAGTATACTAGTATAGTCTATAGTCCGTGGAATTCTAAGTGCCAGCTTTATAATGTCATTCTCCTTACTACAGACCCGCCTGAAAGTAGACACATCATCATCAGTAAGCTTTGACAAAAAGCATTGAGTAGCTAACTCTTCTATGCAATCTATAGCTGTTTTATAAGGCATTCAATGGACAGATTGAGGTTTTTGAAACATACTAGTGAAATTAGCCTTAATCCCTTCTCGAAGTTAATCATGCATTATGGTGTAAAAAATGCAACTCGCGTTGCTCTACTTTTTCCCGAATTTCCAAATACGCAGCTGGGGTGATTGCTCGATTTCGTAACGAAAGTTTTGTTTATAAAAACCGCGAAAACCTTCTGTAACAGATAGATTTTTACAGCGCTGATATACAATGACATCAGCTGTAATGGAAAATAACTGAAATATGAATGGCGAGAGACTGCTTGTTTGTATTAAGCAATGTATTATGCAGCACTTCCAACCTATGGTGTACGATGAAAGTAGGTGTGTAATCGAGACGACAAGGGGGACTTTTCCAGTTCCTGACAATTATAAGAAATACAAAACGTTAGCATTTGCATTTGTTGGACATGTACTGAATACAGACGACACACCGGTAATTGAAAAAGAACTGGATTGGCCTGATCCTGCACTAGTGTACAATACAATTGTCGATCGAATCATAAATCACCCAGAATTATCACAGTTTATATCGGTTGCATTTATTAGTCAGTTAAAGGCCACCATCGGAGAGGGTTTAGATATTAATGTAAAAGGCACGCTAAACCGCAGGGGAAAGGGTATCAGAAGGCCTAAAGGCGTATTTTTTAGATACATGGAATCTCCATTTGTCAATGCAAAGGTCACTGCATT
>NZ_WWTL01000032.1:0-1231 GCF_009874105.1 Clostridium sp. BIOML-A1
CCTCAGTATGCCATTTTTGTAGACGAAGAAAAAGGAGATTACGAATATACACATTTATGGTTTCGTGACAGGAAAGCTTTCGATTATTTTTCGATACACTCATACTACTCTACTAAAGAAAATATTTATTTGGTAGGCAGTAAAGGAGAGGAGGTGTGTATATATTGTTACAATAAACAAGAAAAGAATGTAAGGTTGCAAAAACAACAAGGAGAGATAACCGAGCGTGATGTGCCTTGGTTTAGTATTCCTTTTCGTCGAATGGAATGTCCGTTTGTCCTAAGCAATGATCTATATGGCGGCGATTTTATTATAGATTTTCGCTCTTCTGGTAAATACTGGGTAGATGTATTATATCTTGGCAATGATGGAAATAGGGTTGATTTGAATCAAATAAAATCATCTACTGTAATAGATGAATCCAAGAAAAAGGAGCTAATCCAAGTTTTGGAAAGTGCGACTGAGGATAGCAATCCGATTTTGATGATTGCAACTTTAAAATAATAGAGTAGGTTCCTATGATGGAAGAATATGTGGTTTCTAATAAATAAATTGTGATGAAGTCTATATTATTATTACTAATAATTACGCTATTGGGGTGCAGTTCCAATAAGAAGCAAGAGCCTATATCCAAGTCAGGAGTACCTGTGATTAATCTTTCTGAGGATGTATCGACTGTACCTTCACTTCTTTTGAGTGAGGCGGCGGAGAAATTGGAAATTGTTCCTTTGGAAATGACAGATGAATCTGTATTGAGTGATATTACGGAAATGCAAGTAACTGATCATAATATATGGATAGATCATGGACGCGAATTCTATATTTATCGTTTTTCCCGTTCAGGAAAATTTCTTAATAAAATAGGTAGCATCGGCCAGGGTCCGGGTGAATATACCACTTATTCAACTTTTCTTGTCGATGAAGATAAAAAAGAAGTGTATATTATAGCCAATACTAACGGTGTTTTAGCATACGATTTTGAAGGAAACTTTAAAAGAAAGATTGTTGACATTCAAATGATTTTGCAGTTGTTTTCATCTCCGTATGATCAATATATCTTGAATAATCAAAAATTCTTTGCTACTCAAAATTTCGGATTGTATAGGCCGATAGATAAGGATTCATTGTGGTCATTCGTTTCTTTGGGCAACGACTTTCAAAAAAAGAAATATTTTAAAAATCCGGCGCATGTGGGTAAAGAAGAACTGATTATAGCCAACCGTGCCAATAT
>NZ_WWTL01000033.1:0-1222 GCF_009874105.1 Clostridium sp. BIOML-A1
AAATCAGGATTCAGTGATAAATAGTATTCTCCTGATATTCTATCAAAAGAAAGTAAAACAGCATTATAAACAATATGACCGGAAATAGATTTTGAATTATTTTCTGTCCAAATTTTGTCCTTATAGTCTGTTTTCAAATTACTTTGTAGAGCAAGTATCTTGCAAATTGTAGTTAGGAGTAATCTACTAACAGCTGTATTGTAAATCTTTATATTAGCTAAAGGCTTACGTTGTATATCGCTGTTCATTACATCTTTAAATATATCCTTAATTATATCTAATCTCCCAAATGCCCAAATTTGTTTATTGTAGGGGACGGCAGAGATGTCATTTCGTTCAAGGGTTCTTTCATCAACAAATTTCCAAGGTTTATCACTTATTGAGACATCAAACACAAAAACTTCATCAGGAAAACTGATTCTAAAAATATTACTTTTAAGTAGCTTGTTAACTCTTTCACATTTTAAATCAAAAGGTGTTATCGTGTCATTTATATTGCTTGTTTGATGTAATTCGAGCAGTTCTTTTTTAAGATTATTATCGTCTTCAACAACAATTTGAGTAATTTTCCGTAAAGTAGAATCAAATCCATCAGTAGGTATGTAAAATGCTCGACGTCCATTCTTTGTTGCAATTTGTATTAATTCTGCTATATCTGAATTTATGTTATCACCATAACCGCACCAATATAAAATACCTCCTCCTTGTTTGGAATATGCTTCTTTTAGAGTATCCATTAATGATGTGTCTCGACCACTATACCCCAAAACAATTAAATGCTTGTCTTGAACATATTCAATAAGTCTTTCTCGGAAAGTTTTATCCTGATTTAAAAGTTCCTCTTCTGTATTCTTTAAATCTCCATACTTAAAATCTCCATGTAGTTTTATTACAGGAAGTTCATGCCGATTTTGAGGACGATTATTCAGTCTTTGCACCGAATCTAATGTAATTTCAATAGCCTGAATTCCGTTTCCGATACAAGCGGTCACTACTAAGTCATCTAAGTTTGTTGTCCATACAGAATCTAACATTCCTTTTCTTGCAAGAAGAGGTATTAATTTGTAACCAATAGACGGTTTTTTGCCCGAACAAATTTTTTGAAAATATTGTCGTCGATGTTCATCGATAGGATAGCACTTATATGCATAAAAAGAATATTCTTCTTTACACCCTCTTTCGGGATATATACCTTGATTATTTAACCAATTTTGAATTATCT